>JBQDJW010000184.1:0-5811 GCA_052086425.1 Pseudoclavibacter sp.
GGAAACGCCATGAACGGCATCAGCCGGAAGCTGCCGGACACGGAGCGGTCGCGCCTCAAGAAGATCCTCAAGGAGGTGCTCCCGCAGGGCGTCGGCGTGATCGTGCGCACGGCTGCCGAGGGCGCCACCCGCGAGCAGCTCGAGCGCGATGTCAGTCGTCTGACGGCGCAGTGGGAAGACATCCGGGGGCGCGTCGCGAGCGGCCCCGCGCCGGCCCTGCTTCATTCGGAGCCGGACCTGCTCATCAAGATCATCCGCGATGTCTTCAACGAAGACTTCCAGAAGATCGTCATCCAGGGACAGTCCGAGCTCGAGACGATCACGAACTACCTCGGCCAGGTCGCCCCCGATCTCGTCGACCGCATCGAGGCGTACGAGGGCGACGACGCATTCCGGGAGTACCGGGCGACCGAGCACATCGAGAAGGCGCTCGAGCGCAAGGTGTGGCTGCCGTCGGGCGGCTCGCTCGTCATCGACCGCACCGAGGCCATGACGGTCGTTGACGTCAACACGGGCAAGTTCGTCGGCTCCGGCGGCAACCTCGAAGAGACCGTCACGAAGAACAACCTCGAGGCGGCAGAAGAGGTCGTGCGCCAGCTGCGTCTGCGCGACATCGGCGGCATCATCGTCATCGACTTCATCGACATGGTGCTCGAGACGAACCGCGATCTCGTGCTGCGACGCCTCGTGGAGTGCCTCAGCCGCGACCGCACGAAGCACCAGGTCGCCGAGGTCACGAGCCTCGGGCTCATTCAGATGACCCGCAAGAAGCTCGGTCTCGGCCTGCTCGAGACGTTCAGCGAGCCCTGCTCGGTGTGCGCCGGCCGCGGCGTGGTCGTGTCTCACGACCCGGTCGCGAAGCACCGTGCCGTCGACGACGGGCCCTCCGGCCGGTCGGGGCGCCGAGGTCGCGGCGGCCAGAACGAGTCGCGCGGCAAGGGCGGTCAGAGCGGCAGCAGCGGCAACGCCGCCGCCAACGGCAACGGGAACGGGAACGGCAACGGCGCTGGGAATGGCACCCACGCGATCACCGACGAGGCGAGAGGCGCACTCTCGCGCATCGCGGCGTCGACCCTGTCTGGCGGCGCCAAGGGCGACGACGAGAAGGGTGACGGCGCGGTCGGCGACGGCGCTGCCACGGCTTCGGATACGGCCCTCGCCGGCGAGGCGACCCGCGATTCGCAGGCGTCCGGCTCGGGCGACGGCGGTCCCGGCTCGGCCGGTGAGAGCACTGCCGGCGGCGACGGCGACAAATCCGAGGGTCGCGGCCGTCGGTCGCGGCGCGGGCGCAGACGCGGGCGCGGCGGCGGCAACGAAGGCGGCAACTCGGGCGGAAACGGCGGCTCCGGCGGAAACGACGACGCCGAGCAGCGCGACCAGCCGTCGCAGAGTGCTCAGCGGTCCGGCGCAGAGGCGCCGCGGCCGGATGCGGCACCAGCGTCCGACGAGGCGGGCGGAGGCCACGCGACCGCGCAGCTTCCCGAGCTCGGCCTCGAGCTGCCCCAGCCGAAGGCAGCCCCGGCGGCGACGAAGACTGCCCCTGATGGCGACGCACTCAAGGCGCTCAGCAGCGCTCTCGACGCCCTCGGCGGCGAGAGTGACGACGAGGAGCCGGCGGACGCCGCGCCGGAGCCCGATCAGGCCGAGGCGCCCGAGGATGCGGTGACCAGCGCACCTGACCGAACGGACGCATCCGCCCCGGCGGGAGCATCCGAGCCCACCGAACGGGGAGCATCCGGTCGGCCGAAGCGCCGCCGGGTCACGGTGGCGATGGAATAGGCCGGTCGTCGGCAACGCGCCGAGCTTGACGGCCCAACACGGGCCGCGTAAACTCGAACGCTGTTGCACGTGGGCACGAGTGTGCGATTTCGATCGCCCGTGTCACCACGTGCGGAGCTTGCGTTGCAGAGGCCCATCGACCCGCCAGGGTCGGCCTCCGACTGAGGAGTCGGGCGGCTGCAGAACACCCCTGTTCCGAGCACGCGGCTCATGAACGAGGGTTGGCCGCAGCAGCGACGACCTCAGCAACGAGAACACATTCGCTCGGCTCCGGCCGGGCACCGAAGAAAAGGACCCAGAAGTGGTATTCGCAGTTGTGCGCGCCGGTGGCCGGCAGGAGAAAGTCGAGGTGGGTGACGAGATCACCACGAACCGCCTCGTGGCCGACAAGAACGGCAACATCACGTTCCCCGCGCTGCTGCTCGTCGACGGTGAGACCGTCACGAGCGACGCGGAGAAGCTCGCTGGTGTGACGGTGACGGGCGAGGTCCTCGAAGACCTCCGCGGCCCGAAGATCATCATCCAGAAGTTCAAGAACAAGACCGGGTACAAGAAGCGCCAGGGCCACCGCCAGGAGCTCACCCGCGTCAAGATCACTGAGATCACCGAGAAGTAGCCCAGGGAGGCGTACGAAATGGCACACAAGAAGGGTGCGAGTTCATCTCGCAACGGTCGTGACTCCAACGCGCAGTACCTGGGCGTGAAGCGTTACGCGGGCCAGCAGGTCAACGCGGGCGAGATCCTCGTTCGCCAGCGCGGCACGCACTTCCACCCCGGCGCGGGCGTTGGCCGCGGCGGCGACGACACGCTGTTCGCCCTCGAGGCCGGCGTCGTCGAGTTCGGCGCGAAGGGTCGACGCAAGGTGGTCAACATCGTCGGGGCCGGCGTCTAGCCGACACGATGATCGCGGGCTCGCCCGCGCAGCTTTCACGATGAGGGGTGGCACTGCCGCCCCTCATCGTCGTTGTACGAGAACGTGATACGAACTCGGTAATCGAGACGTCGACCCAAGCAGTCGATCGGATGGATCGGAGGAGTCATGGCGACATTCGTCGATGAGGTCACCCTGTACCTGCGAGCCGGCGACGGCGGCAACGGGTGCGCTTCGATCAAGCGCGAGAAGTTCAAGCCGCTCGCCGGCCCCGATGGCGGTGATGGCGGCGACGGCGGCGACATCGTGCTCGTCGCCGACACGCAGGTGACGACGCTGCTGAGCTACCACCACTCGCCCCACCGCTCGAGCGACAAGGGCGGCTTCGGCATGGGCGACTACCGCAACGGCGTCACGGGCGCCGACCTGGAGCTACTCGTTCCCGTCGGCACGGTCGTGCGCGACGCCGACGGCCAGCAGCTCGCCGATCTGGCCGAGGCCGGCATGCGCTTCGTCGCGGCCGAGGGCGGCCAGGGCGGGCTCGGCAATGCCGCGCTCTCATCGACGAAGCGCAAAGCGCCCGGCTTCGCCCTGTTCGGTACGCCGGGCGACGAGCTCACGCTGCTGCTCGAGCTCAAGACCGTGGCCGATGTTGCGCTGGTCGGCTATCCGTCGGCGGGCAAGTCGAGCCTCATCGCGGCGATGTCGGCTGCCAAGCCGAAGATCGCCGACTATCCGTTCACGACCCTGCACCCCAACCTCGGCGTCGTCGAGTCGGGCCAGACCCGTTTCACGGTCGCCGACGTTCCCGGACTGATCGAGGGTGCAAGCGAGGGCAAGGGCCTCGGCCACGAGTTCTTGCGACACGTCGAGCGCTGCTCGGCGCTGCTGCACGTGCTCGACTGCGCGACGCTCGACCCGGGCCGCGACCCGCTCTCCGACCTCGATGTCATCCTGCGCGAGCTCGAGGCGTACGAGGTGCCCGAGGGCCAGGTGCCGCTGCTCGAGCGCCCGCAGCTCGTGGTGCTCAACAAGGCCGATGTTCCGGATGCGCGGGAGCTCGCCGAGTTCGTGCGTCCAGATCTCGAGGAGCGCGGCTACCGCGTGTTCGTCATCTCAGCCGTCAGTCGTGAGGGCCTGCGCGAGCTCGGCTTCGCGCTCGCCGAACTCGTCGAGGCCGACCGGGCAGCGCTCGCGGCCGCCAATGAGGTCAAACCGCGCGTCGTGCTGCGACCGACGCCCGTCGACGCCAAGGACTTCGAGGTGAAGGTCGAGGGCGGCTCGTACGGCAACCTCTACCGCGTGCTCGGCCGCAAACCACAGCGGTGGGTCGCCCAGACCGACTTCGAGAACGACGAGGCCGTCGGTTACCTCGCCGACCGCCTCAACCGCCTCGGCGTCGAAGACGCGCTGTTCAAGGCCGGCGCGATCGCCGGCTCGACGGTCGTGATCGGCCCGGGCGACGGCATGGTGTTCGACTGGGAGCCGACACTCACGTCGGCCGCCGAGGTCATGGTCGGCCCGCGCGGCACCGACCTGCGCATCGACGCCAACCAGCGGTCGACGCGCCGCGAGCGCCGCGAGGCCTACTTCGAGCGCATGGACGCGAAGGCGGAGGCGCGCGCCGAGCTCGAGCGCGAGCGCGTCGGCGGGTTCTGGACGGAAGGCGCCACCGCGAATGCGTCCGACGCGGATGCCGACGGTGTCGCGTCCGACGCGAGCGCCGACGCGACCGATGCCGGTGCTCCGACCGACGGCGCGACCGACGCCGCGACCAGTGGCGACGATGACGCCCCGGGGAATGGCTAGGATGGTGCCCATGATCGAGCTCATCGCCGCCGAGGGCGGGCACCACGTCGTCAACGAACTCTTCATGCCTCCCTTCATGTTCGGCGTGGTCGCGTTCGCGATCCTGATGTTCCTCACGCTCATCACGTTCATGTTCCGCAACACGCAGCAGTCGCACCCCGAGGCCAGCAAAGCCTCGCCGTTCCAGCCGTACGAGCACCCCGGCCACAGCGCGACCGAGTAGCGCTCGAAACTCCGTCAGCGCCGGGTATGACCGACCGTTCAATCTCCTCCCCACCGGCGAAGCGCCGCGTCGGAATCATGGGCGGCACGTTCGACCCGATCCACCACGGCCACCTCGTCGCCGCGAGCGAGGTCGCGAAGAGCTTCGATCTCGATGAGGTCGTGTTCGTTCCGACCGGCAATCCATACATGAAGCGCAACGTCTCGCCGAGTGAAGACCGCTACCTCATGACGGTCATCGCGACCGCGTCGAACCCTCGCTTCACGGTGAGCCGCGTCGACATCGACCGCGAGGGCCCCACGTACACGGTCGACACGCTGCGCGATGTGCAGCGAGTGCGGCCCGACTCCGAGCTGTTCTTCATCACGGGGGCCGACGCGATCGCGCAGATCCTCGAGTGGAAAGACTCGCGGCAGATGTTCGAGTACGCCCACTTCGTCGCCGTCTCGCGCCCCGGCCACGAGCTCGTGCTCGATGACAGCCTGCCGCGCGAGTCGGTGAGCGTACTCGAGGTTCCCGCGCTGGCGATCTCGTCGACCGACTGTCGCGACCGTGCGCGCCGCGGCTACCCGGTCTGGTACCTCGTGCCAGACGGGGTCGTGCAATACATCGCCAAGCACCGGCTCTACGCGTCGCCGCCCGCGGCGCGGGGCCTCGTCGAGGCCGACGACGAGTCGAGCGTCTTCACGACCGACCCCGGGCGAGCCGAGGTCGCCCTGTGACCCAAGACCGCCCACTCACCCGTCGCGAGTTGCGCGAGCACGAGCGTGCGCTGACGGGGGAGGGCGGTGCCTCGGAGCCCGCAGCGCCGGTTACTCAGAGTGCACCGGATGCGCCGAATGCTTCTGTCGCACCGGAGGCCCCCGTCGAGCGCGAGACGCCGCAACAATCGGCCGCCGCGGATGCACCGCTGCGCCGCGACCGGACACGCACCACGTCGGTCGACCCGGTCGAGTGGCGGCTGAACACGCAGGATATGTCGAGCGTTCGAGACGAGCTCGATGCGCGATTCGCGAGCGCGCACGCGGCGATGCACCCGGGAGACCCGCGGGCCGCCGCGGAGGCGACGCGGGCCGAACCCGAATCGTCGGCGAGTTCGTTCGCGTCGGAGACGGGCGTGAGCCCTTCG
>JBQDJW010000185.1:0-5310 GCA_052086425.1 Pseudoclavibacter sp.
CTTCTCGAGGGCGTCGCGACCGATGAAGTCGTGGTCGAACTTCACGAAGGAGCCGTAGCCGAGCTCCCACGGCGTCATGTAGTAGTCCTCGATGTTGTCCGACACGAACGAGCCGGCGAGCGTGCCCGTCGCCTCGTAGCTGTCGACGCCGAGCCACTCGCGGTAGCCGCGCTCGGCCTCACCCGTGTAGATGGCGGGCAGTGGCGAGGGGATCCATCCCGACTCGAGCGTGTTCGAGGGGTAGGCGCGCGAACCGACGGGCAGCAGGCCGAACTCGGCACCGGCCTCGACGATGGCGTCGCGGATCTCGTCGTGCTCGGCGTACGGGCCCCAGATCTCGAGGCCGGGGGCGCCGGCCATGCCGTGACGCAGCGTGCGGACGTCCTTGCCGGCGATCTTCATCGTCGACATGTTGAAGAACTTGAGCTGCTCGAGCGGGCCGCCGTTGAGCTTCTCGATGACCGCCCAGGCGTTGGGGCCCTGGATCTGGAAGCGGTAGTAGCGGCGCTCGACGGCGTGGCCGTAAGGGCGCGAGGGCGAACGGCGGTCGACCTGCAGGTCGAGGTTGTTGTAGCCGCCGGTCTCGGCGTGGTACATGAGCCAGTTCGAGGCGGGCGCGCGTCCGACGTAGACGTACTCGTCCTCGGCCTCGCGGAAGAGGATGCCGTCACCGATGACGTGGCCGGCGGCCGTCGTGGGCACGTACTGCTTCGCCTTGTCGACGGCGAAGTTCGCGACCGAGTTGATCGCGGTGTCCGAGATCAGCTTGATGGCGTCCGAGCCCTTGAGGAACACGTTGTCCATGTGGTGCGACTGGTCGTACAGGACGGCCGTGTCGCGCCACGCCTTCTGCTCCTTGATCCAGTTCGCGAAGTCGGCCGGAACGACCGGGTAGATGTACGAGCCGATCTGCGAGTTGCGCAGCATGTCGACGGGGTTCTGCCCGTCGATGAGCTCCTGGAGGTTGTTCGCCACGATGGGAACCTTCCTTGCTGGTGTTTCTTGGTGGTGGGGTTGGCGGTGAGGCCGGGTCGGCGATCGCAAGGCGATGCCGAAGTCGAAGATCGCTAGAAGACGATCGTGTGGTTGCCCTTGCGGATGACGCGGTCCTGCGCGTGCCAGGTGACGGCGCGGCTGAGCACCTCGCGCTCGACGTAGGCGCCGCGGCGCTGCAGGTCGGCCGCGGTCATTGAGTGGTCGACGCGCGCGACGTCCTGCTCGATGATCGGACCCTCGTCGAGGTCTTCCGTGACGTAGTGACTCGTGGCGCCGATGAGTTTGACGCCACGCTCCTTGGCCTTGCGGTACGGGGCGGCGCCGATGAACGCGGGCAGGAACGAGTGGTGGATGTTGATGACCGGGACGCCGACCTTCTCGATGAAGTCGTTCGAGAGGATCTGCATGTAACGCGCGAGCACGACGAAGTCGACGTTGCCCGCGAGCAGCTTGAGGATCTCGGCCTCCGACTGCGACTTGTCCTCGCCCTCCTGCGAGGGCACGTGGAAGAACGGGATGCCGAAGGTGCGCACGTCGTCCGCGGTCACGTCGTGGTTGGCGATGACCATGGGGATCGTGACGGGCAGCTCGCCGCGGCGGTGGCGCCACAGCAGGTCGAGCAGGCAGTGGTCGCTCTTCGACGCGAGGATCGCCATGCGCTTTGGCACCGACTGGTCGGTGAGGCTGAACTCCATGTCGAACGGCGTGAGGGTCTCGGCGAGCTTGGCGTCGAGCTCGGGCAGCGCAGCGGAGAGGTGCTGGCGCGTGAACACGACGCGCTGGAAGTAGTTCCCGCCAGCGGGGTCGTCGGAGTACTGGTCGAGCGACACGATGTTGCACTCGTTGTCCGCGAGCAGCCCCGTGACCGCCTTGACGACGCCGCGCTTGTCGGGGCCGTGCACGATCAGGCAGGCGCGGTCGCGCATGCTGTCGCTGTGGAAGGTCACTTGCCGGCCTCCTTCTTCGACGTGAACTCCGTCGCCCACTTTGCCGTCGCGGTCATGCCGCCGAACGTGTAGAAGTGCAGGCCGACCTCGCCCGCGTTGGGGTCGAGGGTGAGCTCGTCGCCCAGCTGCTGGATGAACTTGTCGGGGCCGGCGTTGCCCATGAGGTTGGTGAGCGAGAAGCCGTACTTCTTCACGATCATCGCGTTCGCGCCGATGCCGAAGCGCTTCGCGAAGTTCAGCAGGCGCTTGATGCCGGCGGGGCCTGGCGTGCCGATGCGGATGGGGAAGTCGATGCCGCGGTCGCGAACGCCCTTGACGAAGGAGGTGACCGGGTCGGTGTCGAAGCCGAACTGCGTCAGCACGACGCCGGTGAGGTTCTGCTCGCGAAGCGAGGCGGCCTTGCCCTCGAGCTCGCGCCACAGCACCTCGGTCGAGATGTCCGGGTGACCCTCTGGGTATCCGGCGATCGAAACATCCTCGACGCCGTACTGCGAGAGCAGGCCGGACTGGATGACCTCGAGCGACGAGCCGTATGGACCCATCGGCTCGGCGGGGTCGCCGCCGACCGAGAAGACGTGCTTCGATGCGCCGATCTCCTGCAGTGCCGAGAGGAACTCGGTCAGCTCCGACTCCGAGCTCAGGCGGCGGGCCGAAACGTGCGGAACCGGCGTGAAGCCGAGCTCGAGCACGGCCTTCGACGCGGCGATGCGCATCTCGAGGTTCTCATTGCCGAGGAACGTCACGTTGACGCGGGTTCCGGCCGGCAGCACCGGGGCGGCCTCCCGCAGGTCGTCGATGTCCTTCTGCTTTCCGGTCATCTCAACGGAAAAATCGTTGATCAGACGAAGCGCGTTCGCTGGGCTGGTTTCAGGTGTCGTCACGTTCGATCCTTACGTCGCATGGCGCTGCATTGCGCGCTCCTGAATATACCTATCTACATAGGTAACGGCAAGGGCATTTTTGTGAGGTTTCCTTCAGTGCGAGATGAGCCGGATGCGCGGTGCGGCTCAGGTGCCGTGCGTCGCGTCGTGCCGCGTGGAGGTGCGGGGCTCGGCGGGCGGCGTCGCTCGTCGCCGCGGAATCGAACCTCCGGGCGCGATCGGCGGCCCCGACCGGCGGCCCCGACCGGCACAATGGTGCGATGACTTCCCACCACGACGGCGTGCGCATCCCGGCCGAACCGGTGCCGGCGGCCGTCATCGACTCGTTGCTCGTGCGCGACGGGCGCGCCGTGCGCCCGCTCGCCCACCTCGAACGCTTCCTCGCCGCGACCGCGACGGCGTTTGCCGACGTCGCTCCGTCGCGCGCCGAGGTGGATCGGGCGTGGAGTGCGGGCCTCGAGTCGATCCCCCGCGAGGGAGCGTGGTTCCCGCTGATCGAGGCGCGCCGCTCGGCGGGTTCGGAGACGGTCGTGACGGTCGACCTGATCGTGCGCCCCGCGCCTCCCCTGCGCGAGACGACGCGACTGGCGATCGCGCCCGATCGGCGGTCGTTCCCGCTGCTGAAGGGTGCCGACGGCGAGCGCACGGCGAGCGATCGCGGAGCGGCTCGCGAGGCCGGCGACGACGATGCGCTGTATCTGGATGCCGATGGTCGCGTCATCGAGGCGGCCAACGGCGCAGTCATCGGGTGGCGACGCGCTGCCGCAGGTGAGGGCGGCGGCCCACGTGGCGGCCTCACGCTCGTGCTGCCCGCCACCGACCGCGCGCTGCCGAGCACGACGGTCGCCGCGATGCTCGAGGAACTCGCGTCGGGCGGCCGACACATCGACGAGCTCAGGGATCGGCCTGCGCACCCTGAGCCCGTCGGGGGGACCGCGCGCAACACCGCCCGCGTGCCTCCGGCAACCGTCACCGTCAGCCCGTTCACCCCCGACGACGTCGACGAGCTCTGGTACGTCAACGCGCTGCACGGCATCACGCCCGTCGTGTCGATCGACGGCGCCGAGCGAGCTCACGACCAGGACCTCCTCGCGGCGTGGCGCGCGGCGGCCGAGGGGTGGTGGGTGCCGCTGTGATCCTCGTGCTCGACAACCGCGACTCGTACACGTTCAACCTCGTGCAGTGTCTGCGAGGTCTGACGACGCGCGAGGTGCACGTCGTCTCGGCCGACGACGGCGACGAGGCGCTTCGCTGCTTCGCCGAGGGCGAGGTCTCTGGCGTCGTCATCTCGCCCGGCCCTGGTCATCCCGACCTCCCTGGCGACTTCGAAGCATCCGGCGCCCTCATCGACGCGGTGCTCGCCGCCGCCGAGACGGGCGCGCCGGCGGTGCCGATGCTCGGCGTGTGCCTCGGGCACCAGGGGCTCGCGCGGCGGTTCGGGTACGAGGTCGTGCCTGCGCCGGAGCCGCGCCACGGGTGGTTGAGTCCGCTCGAGCACGACGGCACGGGGTTGTTCGAGGGCGTCGACGCCGGCACGCGGGTCACGAGGTACCACTCGCTCGCGATCGAGCCGGGTGAGCGGCCCTCGCCCAGGCTGCGGGTGACGGCGCGAAGCGAGGACCGCGTCGTGCAGGCTTTCGCGATCGAGGGCGCTCCGTGGTTCGGCGTGCAGTTCCACCCGGAGTCGATCGCAAGCGACGAGGGCCCGCGCGTGCTCGCGAACTTCGTCGCCGACGTTGAACGGGCCGACGTTGGCCACCGACTCGTCGACGGGCTCGGGGCTCGGTTCTCGGGCGTTGCGGCGCCTGAGCGTGCCGAAGGGTTTGAACCGACCGCGCTCCCTGAGCCTATCGAGGGGGACCCCATCGGGGATCGGGTCCTCCACCTCCGGACGCGCGCCATCGAGCTCGACGCCATCGACATCACCCCGCGGGGCGCAGCTGCCGCCGTCATGCGCGGCGTCATCCGGCGCGGGATCGGCTCGTTCTGGCTCGATTCGGCGTTCGCCGACGGCGACGAGGCGCGCTGGAGCGTGCTCGGCGACGCGACCGATGTCACGGGCGAGGGCACGGCGTCCGTCGTCGGCTTCCGCCTCGACGAGGTCGCGGAGTCGGGCGCAGGCGCGAGCCTCGCACCCGGCACGGTCGCAGGCACGATGACGCGAGACTCGTGGTCGCGCGCCACCGGCGCGCGCTCGACGGAGACGAGCCCGTGCGACGACCCCTTCGCGTGGCTCGAGGCCGAGTTCGCCGGCGTCGAGGTCGAGGGCGGGGAGGGGCTGCCCCTCCGAGGCGGCCGCGTCGGCTACATCGGTTACGAGCTCGGCCTGCGCGACCTCGGTGTCGACGCGCCGCGCGCCGCGACGCCCGACGCGTGCTGGATCCGCCCGTCGCGCTACGTCGTCATCGACCACGTCGACCGGATGCTGACCGTCTGCGTCGTCGGGGCCGACGTCGCGACGGTCTCCGCGGCGCTCGAGCGCGAGT
>JBQDJW010000185.1:5320-5808 GCA_052086425.1 Pseudoclavibacter sp.
GCGCGCTCGCGGGGTCGGCGGACTCGGTCGCCGGAGCATCCGGACCATCGCACCCCGGCGACGAGGCACCCGCCGACGCTGTGATCGCGGGCAGATGGCGTGACGACCGCGCCGCGTACGCGGACAAGATCGCCACGTGCCACCGGGCTCTGCGCGCCGGCGACTCGTACGAGTTGTGCCTCACGACCGCGTTCGACGTCGACGATGCGGCGAGCATCGACGCGCTCGAGCTGTTCGAGGACCTGGCGACGCACCATCCGGCGCCCTATGCGGCGCTCGTCGAGTTCGACGACGAATCCGGGCCCGTGTCGATCGTGAGTGCGTCGCCCGAGCGCTACCTGCGCGGGCGAGGCGGGCGGTTCGAGACGAAACCGATCAAGGGAACCGCGGCGCGGCATCCCGACCCGGCGATGGACCGACTCGCGGCCGAGGCGCTCGCGACCGATGCGAAGACGTACGCCGAGAACCTCATGATCGTCGACCTGCTG
>JBQDJW010000186.1:0-5781 GCA_052086425.1 Pseudoclavibacter sp.
CGTGCGGCCGCCCGCGATCGAATGCGAGGGCGCGTCGAGGTGGGTGCCCGTGTGGGTGCTCGCGGTGATGCGCTCGATCGCCCACCCCTCGCCGTCCGGCAGGTCGTCGACGGTCGCGCCCGGAAAGAACGCGACGACGTCCTCGGCCGTCTGCGTGTGGGTGAAGTACTCGATCTGTGGCTCGTGGCCGGGCGGATCCGATCGGATTCCCGCCTTGAGCGGAACCGAGATATCAACGAGTTTGCGCACCGGTGGTGACTCCCTTCAGGGTTGTGGTCTCGTCTGCCGAGCGGCGATCGGACGGCGCCTTCGGCAGGAACAGCAGGAATACGCCGCCGAGGAGGAACACGAGCCCGGCGACCACGAGGCCGGTCGCGAACGACGCCGCCGCGGCGATGCCGCCGAGGAGCATCGGCGCGAAGGCGGAGATGCCGCGGCCGACGTTGAAGGTGAAGCCGGCGCCGGTCGCGCGGATGCGGGTCGGGAACAGTTCGCCGAGGTACGAGCCGAACAGGCCGGCGAAGGTCATGAAGAAGGCGTAGAGCGGCCCGAGCCACAGGAGGACCGACTGGTCGGTGACGAGGCCGTAGAGCGGCATGAGCACGCCTGAGCCGAACATCGCCAGCAGCAGGGCGTTCTTCTTGCCGATCTTGTCGGCGAGCCACCCGAACACGATGTAGCCGGCGAACATTCCGAGGTTGAGCCAGGTCATGAACTGGCCGACGGTCTGCGGGTCGAGGCCGCGCTCCGACTCGAGGTAGCTCGGTAGCCAGGTGCTCGCGCCGTAGTAGGCGACGAACGCGGCCGTCGCGACGAGGCTGGCGAAGATCGTGACGCGGGCGATCCCGGGCTTGAACAGCTCGCCGAGCGTCGCCGAATCGCCGGGGGCCTGCGCGTCTCGTTGCTCCTGCCACACCGCCGACTCCTTGAACAGGAAGATCGCGATCAGCAACGGAATCGCGGCACCGAGGCCGGCGATCAGGAAGAGGAGTCGCCAGTCCGGCATGACGGCCGTCGCGAGCTGCGCGGCCAGCACGCCGCCGATCGGGAACGACGCGAGCACGAACGCGACCGCCTTGCCGCGCTGGTGCGGAGGCCAGGTCTCGACCACGAAGGCCGAAATGATGCTCCACACGCCGCCGAGGCCAAGGCCGGCGACGAACCGCATCACGAGGAAGACGGCGAAGTTGGGGACGACGTAGATCGCCGCGGTGAGCGCGATGAAGACGATCAGGCACACGATGAGCGCAAACTTGCGGCCGCGGTTGTCGGCCAGCCAGCCCATGATCGGGCCGCTGAAGCCCATGCCGAGCAGGGTCGCCGTTGCGAGGAGCCCGCCCTGCACCGGCTCGAGCCCGAACTCCGCCGAGACGGCGGGAAGCGCGAACGACAGGATCGCGATCTCGAGGGCGTCGAAGAGGTAGATGATGAACGCGCCGACCAGCACGATCCACTTGTAGGAAGAATGCATCGTTGGGTCCTTCCGGGACGAATTGGCACTAACTGTACGTGCGTCCAGTGAAGCGCGCAAGCAGATGCCGTGGCGCGCATCCGGTGCGATGTCGCGGGGTCGTCGCGGGGCTCGGGCGGTTCGTTGCGGGGGTCGGTCGGCGTGCCGCCTCCCGCTCAGGCTCCGTGTCGGATGCCCGCGCAGATGAAGCCGTGCAGGAACGTCAGGCGGTCGCGGACGTTGGAGTCGCCGTCCGCGAGCGCCGCCTCGCGCTCGCCCACGTTGGTCGAGGTGTAGGCGCCGACGGCGAAGAGGTAGGCCCACCGGTGGAACCCGGCCGGCTTGCCGGGGATGACGGTCTCGAGGGCGGCGATGAACTCGCGCGCCATCGGGTCGAACAGCTCGGAGATGATGCCGCGCTCGGGCGCGTGCGGGTCGCTCGCCTCGCGCAGCACGAGTCGCACGTAGTTCGCGGTGCGGGTGTCGGCGTGGTCGTGGCGGCCGACGAGGAGGAACGCGTCGACGATCTGCTCGAGCGCGTCGCCCGCGCCGAAATCGACCTCGCGCAGCGCTTCGCGCCTGGCCTCGTTCCAGTACTGGTACCGGTCGAAGATCGAGCGGTACAGGCCCAGCTTGGTCTCGAAGTGGTAGGTCACGAGCGGGAGGCCGACCTCCGCGGCGTCGGCGATGTTGCGCATCGTCGCGCGGTCGAACCCCTGGTCGGCGAAGACCTGCTCGGCCGCCCTGAGGATGTCGTCTCGCTTGCTCGTACGCGCCATGCCGCCCATTGTCGCGTGCCGGCGGCGGTGCGCGTGCCATGCCGCCGCGTGCGCGGGGCTGTCGATACGGCGCCGCGCCCCCGCGAACGCCTGATCCATTCAGCCGTCGGCGTACCCCTCGCGCACGGCGTAGAGCGCCGCCTGAGTTCTGGACTCGACCCCGAGTTTGCCGAGGATGTTGCTGACGTGCGTGCGGGCCGTTCGCTCGCTGATGACGAGCGCCGACGCGATCTGACGGTTGCTCATGCCCTTGCCCACGAGCGAAAGCACGTCCTTTTCGCGTTCGCTGAACACTGACGTCGGCGGCGGGTTGAGGACGTCCTGGGTGAATCGTCTCGCGACGGCGGGCGCGAGGAACAGTTGGCCGGCAGCGGCCGCGCGGACGGCGGTCTCGACCTCGGCCGGCGACGCGTCTTTCATGACGTAGCCGGCCACGCCCGACGCGATCGCGTCGTGGACGCGCTCGAGGTCATCGAATCCCGTCATGATGATGGTTTGCAGGCCCTCGTACCTGCGCGAGATCTCGCGCGCGGTCTCGAGTCCATCGAGTCCCGGCATCATGAGGTCGATGAGGGCGACGTCCGGAAGCCCGTCCTTGGTGGCGAGTCTGTCCAGCACCCGGAGCGCCTCCTCGCCGCTCGGGGCCTCCCCGACGGTGCGGATATCTGCGAGCACGTCGAAGAAGCTCATGAGCCCACGTCGCACCATCGCGTGGTCGTCGACGATCAGCACACCGATGTGATCGCTCATGTCGCTCCTCCGTCCGTCGGTCGCTCATCGATCGGCACGCTGAGCTCGGCCGTAACGGTCGTGCCGGCCCGGTTTCGTCCTGGCGCGACCTCGAGCGTGCCGTGCCAGCGAGCGGCGCGATAGCGCATCGAGACGAGCCCGTGACCGGTCGGGACCGACGTCATCGTGAGCCCGACGCCGTCGTCGGAGATCCGCACCACGACCTGGCCGGCGTCGATTCGGACGTCCACCTCGACCGAGATCCGTGTCGGTGCGGCGTGCTTGACGGCGTTGTGCATGCCCTCGCTGGCGATGTAGTAGAGGTCGTCGACGAGTTCGGCGGGCAGTGGATCGGGCGCGCCGTTGAACGCGACCGACACGGGAATGTTCGCGCGCCGACCCATCGCGTCCGCGAGGAGATCGAGCGCCGATGCGAGACCGTGCTCGGCCGCGGGCGAAGGTTGCAGTGCGCGCACGATTCCCCGCAGATCGCCCTGCACCTGTTGGGCGAGCGCCTGCAGGTCGCGCGAGATCGCGGTCACCGGAGCACCGCCGTCGCCGATGGCGCCGCCGATCGACTCCAATGCCCGTGCGTGCATGCCGATCGAGAAGACGTTCTGAATGACGGAGTCGTGCAGGTCGCGGGCGATCCGCTGTCGCTCCAGGGTGCGGGCGCGCGTGCGGGCCCCTTCGATGAGGTCGTGATAGTCGATGGCGAGCGCCGCTTGGTCGGCCATCGAGAGCAAGAATTCGGAGAGTTGCTGCCCCGCTTCGAAGCCGGGGGAGAGATAGCAATGGATGACACCCCTATCCCCGCCCTGCGGCGCGAACGGGGTCGCGACGAAGTCGCTCCAATCGACCTGCAGGACATACGAGTGCAACGGTCGCCACCTGGCATCGGCCACCATCGCCGAGCGACGGTCGCGGTAGACCAACTGGCCACCCGCCTCGAGCGCCGCGTAGGTCGCGAGCGGAGCGCCCAGTCGATGGCACGATTCCAGGAGCCCCAGGAATTCCGGATCCGCGGCGAACCCCGACGCGCCCATCACGCGGAGCGCGCCGGTTCGGCGTTCGACGAGGATGAGCTGCGCCGCAGCGATGCCGTCGATCTCCTGCAGCTCTTCGGCGATGGCGGCGAGGAGCGATTCGAGCGACGCGCGAGACGCGAGATTGGCGGCGGTTCGGGCGATCGCGGCGACGATCTGTCCCTGGCGGCGCGACTCGAGGTCGGCATCGTCGAGCCGGCCCCAAGCGCCGGAATCCTTTCGAGACACGGCTCCTCCTCGGTTCGAGGCTACGCCGACCGGCGGTGTGCGACGCGCGAGGGCGGCGGCCGAAGCGAAGGGCGAGCGGACTCACCGCGCACTGTGAAGGTCCAGTCGTCGACGGTCCGTCTTGTACGGCGCCGGCGCGATCGTTGCGCGGATCTGCTTCTCCGGGTCGCCGGGGTTGCCCCACGCGACCGTCACCTCGCTGCCGGGTTCGGCATCTGCGATATCGATGGTCGCGAGCGAGAGCATCTGCCGGAACGAGTAGCTGTAGCCGCGAGACGTGGCAACTCCGATGAGTCGACCATCCCGTTCGACGCGGTCGGCCCACATGAAGCCCCGCTGATCCCTCGGCATGTCCATGAAGGTGTAGTTCGCCTCATCTCCCCGGAAGAGCGAGGCATACACGTCCGTCACATCGTCCGCATTCCAGACGAGGGTGCGCAGTACGCGGCGGGGGTTCGCCTGTTCCTCGCGGAGCGCATCGGCACCGAGGAAGCCTTCGCCTTTGACGACCTTGCTCCAGCCGAGCTCGATCGGGCTCCGGTAGTACTCGTCGATCCGCCGACCTGGATACGAGCCTGCGATGTAGGCGGGCTGTGCGTTGCTCGGCATCGAGGCCCGGAAGTGCTCGAGGTACTCGGCTGTTTCCGGCTCGAAGATCGCCGGGATGTAGTCGGAGGCGATCGTCGGGTAGCTCGCCTCGAGGTGGTTGATCATGGCGACCCGACCTCCCATCCGCCGGATCCCGAATTCCGCGCCCGCTTCGAGGAGCGCGTCGTAGACGGCGGGGCCGGCGCTCGCGGGGCCTTGCAGCTCGAAGCCGATCTCCCCGGCCATCCCCTGCCGCAGCGCGTGGATCTCATGCCCCGCGATCGTCATGGGCGAGACCCACATGTATTTCGTATCGAGGTACCCTTCGGACCGGTCGAGCTTCTGCAGCACGCGAATCGCGTCTGGGCCGGAGACCTGGAAGATGAACCAGTCGTCGCGCTCGACGGTGACGCGATAGTCGCCCCGCTCCGCCTGAAACGACATCCAGAAGCCGCCGCGGCCGTGCAGCATGAACTCCTCGTCGCCGAACCTGGTCAAGATCCCCTCGTGGATCACCTTCCCGTCGGCGTTCGTGTGGATCACGTGCTTCGACTGGCCGATGGCGAACCTGCTGTAGTCGTTAACCGAGAAGTCGGAGAACAGGCGAAGGACGTCCGGTCCGCGGAACCAGTGCTGCCACAGGAACGACCAGTCGCCGATATAGACGTGCTCCTTCCACGACAGACTCTCATCGAGCCACGTCGTGTACTCGGGTTGGCCGAATCGGCTCCACGCGTAGGTCTCGGGCGCGATTCGCATGCTGTCGACAGTGAACGTCATCGTTCTGCTCTCCTTCGTCGCGCTCGCCCGTTCGGCGAGCGAGGAACAGTCTGCCGGGGCACTCCGGGAGGCACATCGACCGTGCGACTCGACCCGTTCGGCCGTCCGCCGCACCTGAGACAGGACATTTGTCGCGGAGGGTGCGGCTACGTCATTCCGCCCATGACGGTCGAGACGTTCA
>JBQDJW010000187.1:0-5759 GCA_052086425.1 Pseudoclavibacter sp.
GGCGGTGTCCGGTAATGTAGGCGGTCGGCTCCCCGCGTGGCGCCATCCAGGCCAACTCCCCCAGGGCGGAAACGCAGCAAGGGTAACCGGGCTCTGGCGGGTGCGCGGGGGGTCCCTTTCGTTTCGACGGCCCTGGGCACGTCGAGGGGCCGTCCCGCCGCACCCGCGAGCGCTACCGCGTCGAGAACGCGGAGTCGAACGCGGCCTCGCTCGGTTCGTACGTCGACAGGCGCCTCACGAACTCCAGCGCCTCCGGCGCGCCGACCAGGCGATCCATGCCTGCGTCCTCCCACTCGACCGAGAGCGGGCCGACGTAGCCGATCGCGTTCAGCATGCGGAACGCGTCCTCCCACGGCACATCGCCGTGGCCCGTGGAGATGAAGTCCCAGCCGCGGCGCGGATCGGCCCAGGGCAGGTGCGACGCCAGGCGACCGTTGCGACCGTTCAGGCGCTTCTTCGTGTCTTTGCAGTGCACGTGGTAGATGCGGTCCTTGAAGTCCCACAGGAATGCGACCGGGTCGATGTCTTGCCACACCATGTGCGATGGGTCCCAGTTCAGCCCGAACGCCTCGCGGTGGCCGATCGCCTCGAGGGTGCGCGCCGTCGTCCAGTAGTCGTACGCGATCTCCGAGGGGTGCACCTCGAGCGCGAAGCGCACGCCCTCCGCTTCGAACACGTCGATGATCGGGTTCCACCGGTCGGCGAAGTCCTGGTACCCAGCCGCGATCATCTCGTCGGTGGCCGGCGGGAACATGGCAACGTACTTCCAGATCGACGAGCCCGTGAAGCCCGTGACGGTCTTCACGCCGAGCTTCGCCGCGAGGCGCGCGGTGTTCTTCAGCTCTTCGGCCGCCCTCCGGCGCACGCCCTCCGGGTCGCCGTCGCCCCACAGCTCATCAGAGACGATATCGCGGTGGCGCTGATCGATCGGGTCGTCGCACACCACCTGGCCTTTCAGGTGGTTCGAGATGGTGAAGACCTGCAGGCCGTTGCGCTCGAGCGTGTCGAGCTTGCCCTGCACGTAGGCGTCGTCGTCCCATCGGTTCGGATCGAGGTGGTCGCCCCAGCAAGCGATCTCGAGGCCGTCGTAGCCCCACTCGCCGGCGAGCCGAGCCACCTCCTCGAACGGCAGGTCGGCCCACTGGCCGGTGAACAGGGTGATCGGTCGCGCCATCGTTTCCGTTTCCTCTCAGCGACTCACGCCTGGACGTCGGCCCAGGCTGCTTCGTTCGATGCCGAGCGCTCGATCGCGTCGAGCACCCGCTGTACCTGCAGTCCGTCGTCGAATCCTGGCGATGGGTCGTCGCCCGCGTCGATCGCGTCGATCAGGTCTTTCACCTGGTGCGAGAACCCGTGCTCGTAGCCCAGCATGTGACCTGCCGGCCACCACCCCTCGAGGTACGGATGCGCGGGCTCGGTCACGAGAACGCGCGTGAATCCCTGCTCGGTTTCGGGTGCGGTGCGGTCGTAGAGCCAGAGCACGTTGAGGTCTTCGAGGTCGAACGCCACGGCGCCCCTGTCGCCCGAGATCTCGACGGAGAGCTGATTCTTGCGGCCGGTCGCGAAGCGCGTCGCCTCGAAGTTCGCGAGCGCGCCCCCCTCGAGGCGGGCGGTGAACATCGCGACGTCGTCGACCGTGACGTCGCCGAGCTCATCCCCGCCGACACCGGCGATTCCGCTTCGCTCGGTCTCGATCGGACGCTGCGTCACGATGGTGTCGAGCACGGCCGTCACCTTCGCGACGCGCTGGCCGGTCAAGAACTGCACCAGGTCGACCGCGTGGCCACCGATGTCGCCGAGTGCGCCGGAGCCGGCCTCGTCCTTCTTCAATCGCCACGACAGCGGGGCCGCCGGGTCGACGAGCCAGTCCTGCCGGTATGCGGCGCGTACCTGCTGCACGGTGCCGATGCGACCGGATGCGATCAGGTCACGCGCGTGTGTGAGCGCGGGAACTCGGCGGTAGGTGAAGCCGAGCATGGCGCGAACGCCCCTCGTCCGGGCTGCCCGTGCGGCCGCCGCCATGGTCTCGGCCTCGTCGACGGCGTTGGCGAGCGGCTTCTCGCACAGCACGTGTTTTCCCGCCTCGAGCGCCGCGATGGCCACGTCGGCGTGCGAGTGCCCCGGCGTCACGATGTCGACGATGTCGACGTCATCGCGCGTCACGACCTCGCGCCAGTCGGTCGCCGATTCGTGCCACCCCCACTTCTCGCGCGCGTCATCGACCGCCTCGGCGTTCCGGCCGACGATCACGGCCATCTCGACTCCCCGCGGGAGGTCGTACATCCGAGGAGCTGTGCGCCACGCCTGCGAGTGCGCGGCCCCCATGAACCCGTATCCGATCATTGCGACGCGAAGTGTCTTCGTCATCCGTGGTCTCTTTCTCGTGTGTTCCCCGCGCGGCAAGGTGGGGGCGCCCCCGCTTGGGAGCGCCCCTTCCCCTATGACTCGAACGCGAGGTCTATGTACTCGCCCACGTTCTCTTGTGTCACGACCGGCGCATCCAGCACGATTCGATACGGCACGCTCGGGGTGACGAGGTCGCCCATCGTCTCGCCGAGTGCGAGCATGCGCGCCAGCACGATGCCGTCTGCGGCCTGCGTCGAGGGGTAGATCACCGTCGCCTCGATGACGCTGTCGCCCGACTCGATGAGCTCCATCATGTTGCTGCTCCCGGCGCCGCCGACCAGGAAGAAGTCGTCGCGGCCCGCGGCCTCGATCGCGGCGAGCACGCCGATGCCCTGGTCGTCGTCGTGATTCCAGACGGCGTCGATCTGCGGGTTGGCCGACAGCAGCTGCGACGTGGCCGACTCGCCGCCCGCGACCGTGAAGTCGGCCGAGACGCGCGGCCCGACCTCGAGGCCGCACTCCTCAAGGGCGTCGCTGAAGCCCTGCGAGCGATCCTGCGTGAGCGGGAGCGAGTCGATGCCGGCGACCTCGCCGACGACCGCGTCGGGGTTGTCCTCGAGGCGCGAGCAGATGTACTCGCCGGCGCTCACCCCCATGCCGTAGTTGTCACCGAGAATCGTGACGCGCGAGGCCCCGGTGTCGCTGAATTCGCGGTCGACGTTGATGACGGGAATGCCCGCGTCCATCGCCTGCTGGGCAGCCTGCGTCAACGACGCACCGTCGCTCGGAAGCAGCACGATCGCATCCACGCCCTCGTTCACGAACTGCTCGATCGCGGCGATCTGTGCGGTGACATCGTTGGTGCCTTCCGCCTGGCGAAGTTCAACGTCGTCGAATTCCTCCGCCGCCGCGATCGCCGACGAGTTGATGGCACCGAGCCAGCCGTGGTCGGCCTCGGGGCCCGACCAACCGATCGTGACGGTGCCGCCCTCGCCACCGCCGCCACCGCCGCCACTGTCGCCACTCTCTGTCGTGCCGCCGTCGCCGCCGTCGGTTCCGTCGCTCGTGCATCCGGCCAGCAGGCCGATCGCCGTAACGGCCGCAATACCGATCAGCGACGCACGACCGCTTCGTTTGCCGAGTATCCGCATGATTCCTCCTCGAATGGGATGCAGAAATCAGTGCCGCAAGAGGGGCCCGCCATCGGCGCCGAGCCAGGTTTGTCCGCACTGACGCGCCAAACGTAACAGAGGCGCCATCGCGTTGTACACCTTTTGCACGCACTTCGTCAGAAGCACAAACTCGGCCGTTCGGCCGAAGATAACAGGGCATCGCAGCAACCGGATTGATGGCACCAGTGGGTCAAATCGCCCTATCGGGGACTTCATCGTCATGTTATGTTCTCGGCGTGATCAAAGATGACCACGTATCGCCATTACTGCAGATGAGCGACGTCGAGAAGAACTTCGGCCCCGTCCGGGCGCTGACGGGCGTGAGCCTTGAGATCTTGCCCGGCGAGGTGCACTGTCTGCTCGGTCAGAACGGCGCCGGCAAGTCGACGCTGATCAAGACGCTCGCCGGCGTCTACCAGCCGGACGCGGGCATGATCGCGTGGAACGGCACACCCGTCTCCATCACCTCTCCGCAGGCCGCGATCGCCCTCGGCATCGCCACGATGTACCAGGAACTCGACGTCGTCGACGACCTGACGATCGCCGAGAACATCTTCCTCGGCCACGAGGTCGCATCGGCGGGATTCTCGCGCCGAACGGCCGCGAACCGCGCCGCGACTGAACTGCTCGCGCGGCTGGGCCACGGCGACATGGACCCGCGCACCGAGGTCAGCAGCCTGAGCGCCGCAGGCAAGCAGATCGTGAGCATGGCACGCGCGATGTCGCACGACATCCGGTTGATCGTCATGGACGAGCCGTCGGCCGTGCTCGACTCAGGCGAGGTCGCGAATCTCTTCAAGGTCGTACACCAGCTGACCTCGCAGGGCATTGCGGTGATCTACATCACGCACCGGCTCGAAGAGATCCGCGAGATCGGAGATCGCATCACGATCTTGAAAGACGGCGCCTCGACGGCGAGCAACCTCACGGTCGACGACACGCCGACGCGCGAACTCATCAAGCACATGACCGGACGCGAGGTCGCCAATGTGTTCCCCGATCCGGTTCCCGTCGCATCCGATTCGCCCGTTCTGCTCGACGTGCTCGGTCTCACGCGCCGCGGCGAATTCGAGGACGTCTCGTTTCAGGTGCGGGCCGGCGAGATCTTCGGTCTTGCGGGCCTCGTCGGTTCCGGCCGCTCCGAGATTCTCGAGACGATCTTCGGCGCACGGAGGGCCGATCGCGGCACCGTCGCGGTCGGCGGCCGACTGCTGCCGAAGGGCAACATCCGCGCGGCCGTCGCCTCGGGGGTCGGCCTCAGCCCCGAGGAACGCAAATCGCAGGGCCTGTTGCTCGATGAGCCGATCTTCCGCAACGTGAACCTCTCGTCGTTCGAGCGTATAGCCACCGCGGGATGGCTGAACGAGAAGATCGAGAAGACAATCACCGACGCGCAGATCGCGGCGATGGACCTGCGCCCCGCGAACGCGAACGCGCCCGCCCGCTCGCTCTCGGGCGGAAACCAGCAGAAGATCCTGCTGTCGCGCTGGCTCGTGCATGGCAGCCGCGTGCTGCTGCTCGACGAGCCCACCCGCGGCGTCGACGTCGGCGCACGAGCCGAGATCTACAAGCTCATTCACGACCTCGCGGCCGCCGGCAACGCCGTCGTGGTCGTCTCGAGCGAAATCGAGGAAGTCCTCGGCCTCGCCCACACCGCGCTCGTCATCGGCGATGGGCGCGTACTGACCTCCCTCCCCGCCTCCGAGATCGACGAGCACGGCGTGCTCGATCTCGTCATGAAAGGAACGGCCGCGTGAGCCAGCAGCCAACCACCCCCAGCCTCGAGGCCCCGGACGTCGGCCCCGCCCCCGGCCCGCAGTCGCAGGGCTCATTCGTCCGCAACCTCTTCGGCGGGGGCGCGGGGCGTTTCATCGGCCTGGTCGTTGCGCTCATCCTGTTGATCATCGTCGGAGCCGTCGTCGGCGCCCGCGACGGCGGCAACAACTTCCTCACCTTCGACAACGCGCTCGTCATTCTCCGCCAGGCATCGGTCACGGGCGTCGTCGCCATCGGCATGACGTTCGTGATCATCGCGGCAGGCATCGACCTGTCGGTCGGCGCCGTACTCGCGCTCGCGGGTGTGATGGCGTCGATCGAGTTCACGCAGGACCTGGCCAGTTCGACGCACTGGATCTTCCTGGTGATCTTCGCGATCGTCACCGGGTTCGCGGCCGGGCTGGTCAACTGGGTGATCATCGCCTTCGGCAAGGTCGCGGCGTTCATGGCAACGCTGGCGATGAT
>JBQDJW010000188.1:0-5747 GCA_052086425.1 Pseudoclavibacter sp.
CGTCGAACGGCCGACGCTCGACGCGCTCGCGTCGGGCGTCGGCGGCGAGCTGCCGCTGGTCATCGGCGGGCTGGACGACGAGTTCACGATGATCGCCGACGACCTCCCGTCGCTGGTCCACGCCGTCCCTGCACCGGTGCTCTTCGGCGTGCTCGGCCTCGGCAGGGCGCGGCGACGCGCGTACCTGTCTGCGAACCGCGTCATCGCGACGGAGGACACGCGACGCCTGGTCGGCAGATACATCAGCGATATGACGATGCGCCGGGACGTGATCCGTGCCGCGTGGGCGCGGGGTGAGGCGCTGGCGCCGAAGCCCGGGCACGCACCGACCTGGGTGTACGCGTTCTCGTGGAGGTCGCCGACGAAACACTGGGCGATGCACTGCCTCGACGTGCCGTTCTTCTTCGACCGGCTCGGCGCCGAGGGTGTCGCCCGGATCGCCGGTGACCGCCCGCCCACCGAACTCGCCGGCGCCTACCACGGCGCGGCCGTCGAGTTCGTCAGCACGGGCGACGTGGCGTGGATGCCCTGGTCGTCCGGCGGCGGCCCCCGAGTCTTCACCGACCCGGAGCCGAGTCCGGAAGGCGCCGCGGACCCCGACCCGTCGATCACGCAGGGCAACGCCCGCGTGTCCGCCCGCAGCGGCCCGTATGCGGGCCTGCTCCCCCTGCTCTGACGCCGGTGTCGTCACATGACGTCAGCTCGTTGGCGAGGCGCGCATCCGTGCTTACCGTTGTCGGCACGCACCCCGCCCCAGCATCGACGAATCGGGATCAGACCATGACGACACGCCGCCCCGCCGCGCACCGGCGCCGCCCGCTCGTCGCGCTCCTGCGCTGGCTCTCCGTCGGCGTGCTGCTGCCGGACGCGCAGCTGTTCGACGCCCCGCGCGCGACGAACGCCTGACGCCTCGACCGCGCTACACCTCGCCCTCGAGCTCGCGCGCAAGCGCCTCGAGCTCTTCGCCGCCCGCCATGAGCCTCGTGAGCTCGTCGAGCGTGATCTCGGACTTCTCGCGGCCTGCGATCGACGTGCCGCGCTTGAGCACGAGAAAGCGGTCGCCCACGGGGAACGCGTGGTGCGGGTTGTGCGTGATGAACACGACGCCGAGCCCCCGCTCGCGGGCCCGAGCGATGTAGCGCAGCACGACGCCCGACTGCTTGACGCCGAGCGCGGCCGTCGGCTCGTCGAGGATCAGCACGCGCGCCCCGAAGTGCACGGCGCGCGCGATCGCGACGCACTGCCGCTCGCCGCCGGACAGCGTGCCGATCGGCTGCTCGACGTCGCGCAGGTCGATGCCCATCTCGAGCAGCTCCTCCTTCGCGATGCGCCGCATCTCGCGGGCGCGCAATGCGCCGAACGCGTTCGTGAGCTCCGAGCCGAGGAAGAAGTTGCGCCACACGGGCATGAGCCCGACCACCGCGAGGTCCTGGTACACGGTCGCGATGCCGTGCTCGAGCGCCTGCCGCGGCGACGCGAGCGACGTCACCTCGCCGTCGATGAGCAGCTCGCCCGAGTCGTGCCGGTGCAGGCCCGCGATGACCTTGATGAGCGTCGACTTGCCCGCCCCGTTGTCGCCGAGCACGCACGTCACGCGCCCCGCCTCGACCGTCAGCGAGACGCCCTCGAGCGCGTTCACGCTGCCGTATCGTTTGCCGACCCCACGCAATTCGACGAGTGGCACATCCCGCGCATCCCGCGCATCCGCCGCCGTCATTTCGCCTGCTCCGCCCGGCGCTTCACGACGATGTTGATGACCGTCGCGACGAGCAGCATGAGCCCGAGGAAGAACTGGAACCAGTCGGGGTTCCACTGGGCGTAGACGATGCCGCGGTTCGCCATGCCGAAGATGAACGCGCCGATCGCTCCGCCGATCGCCGACCCGTAGCCGCCCGTCAGCAGGCAGCCGCCGATGACCGCGGCGATGATGTAGAGGAACTCGTTGCCGATGCCCTCGCCAGACTGCACGACGCGGTAGTTGAACAGCAGGTGCATGCCTGCGACCCAGGCGCAGAAGCCGACGCCCATGTAGAGCCCGATCTTGGTCGCCGTGACAGGCACGCCGACAGCCCTGGCGGCGTTCGCGTCGCCGCCGACCGCGAAGATCCAGTTGCCGACGCGGGTGCGCATGAGGATCCAGGTGGCGATCGCGACGAGCGCGATCCAGAAGAACACGGTGATGCTGAGGTTCACGCCGAAGATCGGCACGGTCGCCGCGAAGACCGCGCGAGCCGACTCGAACCCCTCCATGTCGTCGATTTTCGGGGATGCGACGCTTCCGGTGACCATGCGCGTGACGGCGAGATTGAGGCCGGCGAGCATGAGGAACGTCGCGAGGGTGACGATGAAGCTCGGCAGTTTGGTGCGCACGAGGATCAGCCCGTTGACGAAGCCGACGCCGAGCGAGAAGACGAGCGCGACGAGCACGCCGACCCAGATGTTGGCCGAGAGGCTCCACGCGAACATCGACGCCATGAGCGCCGACGAGATCACGGCGACGCCCGTCGAAAGGTCGAACTCGCCGCCGATCATGAGCATCGAGACGCCGACCGCCATCATGCCGTACGTCGACGCGCCGTAGAGCACGGTCGCGATCGAGTCCGGCTGCGTGAAGAGTGGGTTGGCGACGATCGCGAAGAACGCGAACAGCACGATGGCGCCGATGATCGCGCCGAACTCGGGGCGCCGCAGCAGGGTCGCGAATCGGCCCCGCGGCGGCCGACGCTTCGTGGCCGCCGCGGGTTCGGTCGGGATGCTGGTGTCGCTCGTTGCGCTCATGCGGGCGGCCTAGCGCTTGCCCTCTTCCGCATAGGTCAGCACGTCGTCGATGTTGGTCTCGTCGACCATCGCAGGGCCGGTCAGCACGGGCTGGCCGCCGCCGACGACGAAGCCGCCGTCGTTGTTGAGCACGATCGACTCGACGGCGAGGTAGCCCTGCAGGTAGGGCTGCTGGTCGACGGCGAACGAGATGCCCCCGTCCTTCACGGCGCCGGCCACGTCGGCGTTGAGGTCGAACGAGACGACGTCGATGTCGCTCGAGATGGTCTCGGTGACCTGCGCGATCGTGAGCGCGAAGGGCGCGCCGAGGCCGATGATGACGTCGGCGTCAGGCGTCGACTGCAGCTTGGCGGTGACGGTCGACTCGACCTGGGTCATGTCGGAGCCCTGCACGTAGAGCAGTTCGGTGCCGGGCACCTTCTCGGTGATGCCCTGGCAGCGGGCCTCGTGGCCGACGTTGCCCTGCTCGTGAATCACGCAGATCGGATGCTCGTACCCCTCATCCGCGAGACGGTCGCCGACGGCCTCGCCGGCGACGAGCTCGTCCTGGCCGAAGTGCGCGAGCACCCCCATGTCTTGCCACGCGTCGGCGCCGGAGTTGACCGAGACGACCGGGATCTCCGCTCCGACTGCCTGCTCGACCGCGCCGCTCATGGCCTCGGGCTTGGCGAGCGAGACGGCGATGCCGTCGACGCTCTGGTCGACGTACTGCTGCACGAGCTGCGCCTGCTCTGCGCCGTCTGGGTCGCTCGCGTAGAGCAGGTCGACGCCGTAGATCGCGGCGGCGTCCTCTGCGCCCTTTCGCACGATGTCCCAGAACGTGTCGCCGGGCGCGCTGTGCGTGACGAGGGCGACGGTCAGGCCGGAGTCGGCACCGGGAGCGGCGCCGTCGCCCTCCCCGTCTCCGCCCTGCGCCCCGCCCGTGCTCGAGCATGCGGCGAGTGCGAGCGCGAGCGCTGCCGCGCCAACGCCGGTGAACAGCTTGGTGATCTTCACTTCAGCAGGCTCCTTCGACAACCTCGTGACCGGATGCGCGCGATCGTCTCGCGGGCATCCGCCGGACCGGGCGACCGCCCGATCCATGAAGGAGCATTATTCCACTGCGCCCGCAGTCGGCAAGGGGGCACGGTGCGGCGTGCGGCGTGGCGGGCCGAACGAGCCGCCACCCGGATCGGTCAGCGCCTAGGCCTTCGGGCGCCAGCCGGAATCGTCCCTGATCACGGCCGTGATGCGCCGGCTCGCCGTGCGAAGTTGCTTGGTCTGCGCGTGCGTGAGTGAGCCGAATACGAGCTGCCGGACCAGCGCGACGTGACCTGGAGTGGCCTTGCGGACGATGTCGCGCCCGCCTTCGGTCAGCCGCGCTCTCGTGCTTCGCCCGTCCGTTGGGTCGGGTGCGCGGTGCACCCAGTCGCGTCGTTCGAGCCGGGCGACGGCTCGGGAGAGTCGGGAGAGGGTGCTGTTCGCGTAGCCAGACAGCTCACTCATCCGCAGGGAGCCTTCGTCGCTTTTCGAGAGGGCGAAGAGGATCCCGTATTCGAAGTGACTGATCCCTGAATCGCGTTGCAATTGGGCGTCGAGCTCCACTGGCAGCCACTCCACGAGCGTGGCAAGTGCAGACCAGGTCTCGAGCTCTTCAGCGCTGAACTCATCATCAACCGGTGCGGTGTCGACCATGCTCCCACCCTACCTCGTTACTTGCTCAGGAAAGTGACTCGCGTTACGGTTAACTTTCCCTGGCAAGTAAATGGTGTCGATTTCGGCGCCAGAGAGGACCCCGAATGGATCTCAAACTCACCGGCAAACGAGTCATCATCAGCGGCTCGACACAGGGCATCGGCTACGCCGTGGCCGCGTCATGCGCAGCCGAAAGCGCCTCGGTCGTCCTCAACGGACGAGACGCCAGTCGGGTCGGCGAGGCGGTCGATCGCCTGCGAGCTCACGTGCCCGGCGCCGACGTCTCCGGCATCGCGGCGGACCTGACCGACCCTCGGCAGACGCGCGCACTCCTCGACGAGCTCGGCCCCGTTGACGTGCTGGTGAACAACGTCGGCCACTTCGATGTCGCTCCGTTCGCCGAGATCGACGACAGCGAATGGCGGGCCTACTTCGAGGTGAACGTGATGAGCGGGGTGCGCCTTGCCCGCGGTCTTCTGCCGGGGATGCTGGAGACCGGGTGGGGGCGGATCATCTTCATCGGCACCGAATCCGCCGTGGACGTTCCCGGCGACATGATCCACTACGGCGCAACGAAGGCGGCCATGATGGCGGTCAGCAACGGCCTCGCGAAGCTCACACGCGGCACAGGCGTCACGGTCAACACCGTCATCGGCGGCCCGACCTACACCGACGGCGTGGCCGCGACCGTCGAACAGATCGCAGCAGCCCAGTCCGTGCCCCCGGATACCCTCAAGTCCGCGCTCATCCGGGACACCTCGCTGCTCGGACGATTCATCGAGCCCGACGAGATCGCGAGCGTGGTGACGTACCTCGCCAGCCCGATCTCCTCAGCGGTCAACGGCGCCGCACTCCGCGCCGATGGCGGGGTCCTCCCGACGATCATCTGACCGCGAAGACGACGAGGGAGGTCACTGGACGACGAGGGCCGCCGCGGAGCCCCGGGGCGCCCTACCGCTGCAGGTACTTCTGCAGCTGCGCGAGCTCGTCCGACGTCGGCTGCCCGGGCTGGCCCGCACCGGGCTCGCCGTCGGCGCCGCCCGCCGCCGCGCCGAAGCCCGACCCGGCCGCGCCTGGCCGGCTCGGCGTCTCCTTGGCCTGCTGTGCGGCCTTCGCGGGGTTGCCGCTGCGGGCCTTGCCCTTGCTCTTCTTCGCCTTGGCCGCTTTCGCCGCCGTGGCGCGGCCTCCGCCGCCACCCACGCCTGGCATGGGGCCCATCCCTGGCATCTGCGGCGTGCCGCCGCGGGCGACGGTCTTCATCATCTTCGACATCTGCTCGAAGCGCTTCATGAGCT
>JBQDJW010000189.1:0-5745 GCA_052086425.1 Pseudoclavibacter sp.
GCGATGCTCCTGGGAGCGACCGCGGTCCGCTGCCCGGAACCGAACCTCGCTGTCCGATATTCCCGGGCCGCGCTGTACTTCTCCCTGACGGCAGTCGAATCCAACGCGAAAGGCCGGCGCCCGCAGGCCGATGCGACCTCGCGTCCATCACGCTTCGCCCGCGATATCGCCCCGGGCGAACATGACGGTATGCGACGGCGCGAGGCGCTCGCCCTTCGCCGAATGGCCTACCGTTGAGCGCATGTCTGTGCCCGCCGCCGCCTCTGCAGCCGTCTATGTGCTCCACGACAACCCCGAGTGGATTCCGCCCATCGCGGAGGCCTTCGAGGCCGAGGGAGTGCCGCTCATCGAGTGGCCGCTGAGCGGTGGCACGATCGACCTCGCGGCCGAGCCGCCCGCCGGCGTCTTCTGGTCGCGGCTGAGCGCCTCGTCGCACACACGCGGCAACGCCCTCGCCAAGGAGCAGGCGCGCGCAACCCTGCGCTGGATCGAGGGCCACGGCCGCCGCGTCGTCGGCGGAACCCGCGTGCTCGAGCTCGAGGTCAGCAAGGTCGCCCAGCACGCCGCGCTGACGCGGGCCGGGTTCGACGTGCCCCGCACGATCGCCGTCTTCGTCGGACCGACCGGCGACGCCGCCGATCCCCGCGAGCAGGCGCGCACCCTCGAGGCGCCCTTCATCACGAAGCACAACCAGGGCGGCAAGGGCCTCGGCGTGCAGCGTTTCGAGACGCATGACGAGTTCGACGCTGCCTGGGAAGCCGGCACGATCGAGCAGCCAGTCGACGGCATCCTGCTGCTGCAGGAGTACCTCGCCTCGGCCGACCCCTTCATCACGCGCGCTGAATTCGTCGGCGGCGAGTTCCTCTACGCCGTGCGCGTCGACACGTCCGGCGGCAGCTTCGAACTCTGTCCGGCCGAGGCCTGCGCGATTCCGCAGCCCGGCCTCGCCCCGGCCGCGTGCGCGATTCCCGGCACGACCGGCGACGGCACGACCGGCGGCACTGTCGGCGACACCTCGGCCGAGATCACGGCACCCGATGCGCTCATCGACCTGGCAGCTCCCCCGATGTTTCAGCGTCGCGACGACGTCGACGCCGCGCATCCGCTGATCGCGAAGCTCTCGGCGTTCCTGCGCGAGGAGGGCATCGAGATCGCCGGCGTCGAGTTCATCGAAACCGCAGACGGTCGCCTCGTTCCCTACGACATCAACACGAATACGAACTACAACCCCGACGTCGAGCACGACGGTGCCGCATCGGGCGCCCGCACGGTCGCCCGCTTCATGGGCGGGCTGCTCGCGGCCGCCGGCGGCGAGGTAGCCGAGGTCGAGGCATCCGGCGCGGCCGTCGCCTCACCGAGCCCCGCCCTCGCGGAGCCCGCGGTCGCCTAGGCCGCCAGCCACCCGGGACTCGCGGCGCGGTGGGGGCCCGAGCGGGGCCCGGCCCCCGGGGGCGGGCCCCCCCTCAGCGCCCCGAGGCGCGAGCCCGCGCCAACCCCCCCCCCCGGGGAGGGGGGGGGGGTGGGCGCGGGGGGGGGGGCTGGCCCGCGGGGGCGGGCCCCCGCTTCTGCGCCGCGAGGCGCGAACCGGCGCCAACGCACACAGCACTTCCAGACACGGCACAACCAGGCACATCGAGAAAGGTCACCTATGCGGTTCGGCTACTGGACCCCGACATCGGGCGGATGGCTTCGCAACGTTCCCGAACGCGAGGAGGGAACGCCACTCACGTTCGAGCACCTGCGCGACATCGCCCTTGCCGCCGAACGGGTCGGCTTCGACCTGACGCTCGTCCCCGAGCTCAACCTCAACGACCTGCGCGGACAGGAGGGGCCGGTCTTCGACGCGTGGACGACCGCGACTGGCCTCGCCGCCACGACCTCGTCGCTCGAGATCATGATCGCGATGCGCCCGACGTACCACTTCCCGGTCGCGCTCGCCGCGAAGCAGGCGGCCACAATCCAGGCCATCGCCGACGGCCGCCTCACCCTCAACCTTGTATCGTCGTGGTGGGCAGAAGAGGCGCGCCAGTACGGCGCCGACTTCAGCGCGCACGACGACCGCTACCGCCTCACGAGCGAGTACGTCGAAGTGCTGCGCGGGCTCTGGACGCAAACGCCGTACTCGTTCAGCGGCACGCACTTCCAGCTCGACGGCACCTACCTGGAGCCGAAGCCGCAGACGCTCCCCACGATCTACGCGGGCGGCGAGAGCGAAGCCGGCCGCGCATCCATCACCGATTTCGCCGACGCGTATCTGACGCACGGCGGCACCGTCGACGAGCTGCGCGACAAGATCGCCGACATGCGGCGCCGCCGCGAGGAGGCGGAGCGCGAGCCGTTCGCCCACTTCGGCATGGCCGCCTTCGCGATCGTGCGCGACACGGAAGCAGAGGCGCAGGCCGAGCTCGAGCGCATCACCACCGTGCGCGAGGGCGCCGCCTACGAGTCGTACAAGGACTTCACGTCGAAGTCGAAGCTCGACGTCGAGGTGTCGCTGCGCGACTACTCGGTGTCGAACCGCGGCTTGCGCCCGGACTTCGTCGGCACGCCCGAACAGGTCGCCGCGCGCATCCGCGAGTACGAGGAGGTCGGCGTCGACACGCTGCTGATCCAGTTCGCGCCCGCGCTCACCGAGCTCGAGCGCTTCGGCGCGCAGGTCGTGCCGCTCGTCAACGGCGCGAGCATCGCGACCGACGCGAGCAGCGAGACCGCCGCGGCCGGTGTCGCCGGCATCGCCGGCGCGAGGAGGTCGGCACCGTGATGGAGCAGCGGGCGACCGAGCCGAACTACGACTGGACGGGGTACGGGTTCGAGACGCGCCAGGTGCACGCTGGCGAGGCACCCGAGCGCAACTACGGCGCGCGAATCCCCCCGATCTACCTTTCGAACGCATTCCGCTTCGACACGTTCGACCAGGCGGCGGCCCGCTTCGACACGTCGGAGGAGGGCCAGCTGTACTCGCGCGACCTCAACCCGACGAACATGGTCGCCGAGCGTCGCATCGCCGCGCTCGAGGGTGGCACTGAGGCGGTGCTCGTGTCTTCGGGCCAGGGGGCGATCGCCGCGACGCTGCTCGCGCTGTGCAAGACGGGCGACCACTTCGTGACGACCGCGAGCATCTACAGCGGCACGCGCATCCTGTTCCAGAACGCACTCGTGGATGCCGGGGTCACCTTCACCGATGTGTGGGATTGGACCGACGATGCGTCCTGGGACGCGGCGATCACGCCGCAGACGAAGGCGATCTTCACCGAGTCGATCCCGAATCCCAAGAACGACGTCGTCGACATCGCCCGCGTCGCCAGCGTCGCGCGGAGACACAATCTGCCGCTCGTGGTCGACAACACGATCGCGACGCCGTACCTGTCGCGGCCGATCGAGCAAGGCGCCGACGTCGTCGTGCACTCGTCGACGAAGTTCCTTGGCGGCCACGGAACGGCGATCTCGGGTGTGATCGTCGACGGCGGTCAGTTCGACTGGACGGCCGTCGCCGAGCGCTACCCCCGTATCGCGCTGCCTGCGGGCCCCGGCAAGCGACCGCTCACCGAGCAGTACGGCGACCGGGCGTTCGGCATGTACGCGCGGCACACGTCGGTCAACGAGTTCGGCTTCGCGGTGTCGCCGATGAACGGGTTCCTGCTGCAGCAGGGCATCGAGACGCTCTCGCTGCGCATGGAGAAGCACCTCGACAACTCGATCGCGATCGCGACGTGGCTCGAGCAGCAGCCCGAGGTCGAGTCGGTCGACTACGCGGCGCTCGCCTCGAGCCCGCACCGGGAGGTCGCGGAGCACTGCTACGGCGGACGGCCAGGCAGCGTTTTCGCGTTCACCGTGCACGGCGGCAGGCCGGCGGCGCGCGCCGTGTTCGACCGCGTCGAACTGTGGAGCCGCATGACGAACATCGGCGACGTGCGCTCGATGATCCTGCACCCAGCGACGACGACCCACGTCGGGTTCACGCAGGAGACCCGCGACCGGCTCGGCGTCGGTGACGGGCTGCTGCGGCTGTCTGTCGGCGTCGAGACCGCCGACGACCTCATCGCCGACCTCCGGGCCGGGCTCGACGCCGCCGTCGCGCTCGGGTAATCGGAGCGCGGTCCTCCGGCGGGACGCGCCCAGAAGCGGGCGGCGCGCCCGGGAAACCGGCGCTCGCGCCCGAGTTGCCGGCGCTCGCGCCCCGAGAAGCCGACGCCCGCACCCGGGCAGGGCGGCGCATCCGTGCCATCACCGCGGATGCTCCGAGGTGTTTCCCGGGGATGCCGCGTTTGCCCTCGGGCCACCGAGTCCGGAATGCTGGAGCAACGCGCGGCTACCGACGATGGTTTCAGCACGCACGCGCGAGATCGGAGCACAGTCATGCAGCAGGTCAAGGGTGTCATCTCGCGGGCGAAGGACGCGCCCGTCGAGCTCGTCACGATCAATATCCCAGACCCTGGCCCGGGCGAGGCGGTCGTGCAGATCCAGGCGTGCGGCGTGTGCCACACCGACCTGCACTACAAGCAGGGCGGCATCGGCGACGAGTTCCCGTACCTGCTCGGGCACGAGGCCGCCGGCATCGTCGAGGCGGTCGGCGAGGGCGTCACCGACGTCGCGCCCGGCGACTACGTGATCCTCAACTGGCGCGCCGTGTGCGGCGAGTGCCGCGCATGCAAGCGGGGACGTCCCTGGTACTGCTTCAACACCTTCAACGCGACGCAGAAGATGTCACTCGAGGACGGCACCGAGCTGAGCCCCGCGCTCGGCATCGGCGCGTTCGCCGAGAAGACGCTCGTGCACGCCGGTCAGTGCACCAAGGTCGACCCGGCCGCGCGCCCCGCAGCCGCCGGCCTCCTCGGCTGCGGTGTCATGGCCGGTCTCGGCGCGGCGATCAACACGGGCAGCGTCGGGCGCGGCGACTCGGTCGCGGTCATCGGCTGCGGCGGCGTCGGCACCGCCGCGATCGTCGGCGCGCGCCTCGCAGGTGCGGCGAAGATCATCGCCGTCGACATCGACGACCGCAAGCTCGAGCAGGCGGTTTCTCTCGGTGCGACGCACTCCGTCAACTCGAAACGCAGCGACGCCGTCGAGGCGATCCGCGAGCTCACCGACGGCAACGGCGCCGACGTCGTCATCGAGGCGGTCGGACGCCCCGAGACGTACAAGCAGGCCTTCTACGCGCGCGACCTCGCGGGCGTCGTCGTGCTCGTCGGCGTTCCGACGCCCGAGATGACCCTCGAGCTGCCGCTGCTCGACGTGTTCGGCCGCGGCGGCGCGCTCAAGTCGAGCTGGTACGGCGACTGTCTGCCGAGCCGCGACTTCCCCATGCTCATCGACCTGTACCAGCAGGGACGCCTCGACCTCGACGCCTTCGTCACCGAGGAGATCGGGATCGGCGACATCGAGGCCGCGTTCGAGAAGATGCACCACGGCGAGGTGCTGCGCAGCGTCGTGCTGCTCGACGAGGCGACCGACGCGCCTGCCGCCGAGCCTGCCGGGGTCGGCGCGTGACCGCCCGCATCGACCACGCCGTCACGAGCGGAACGTTCTCGCTCGACGGCCAGACGTTCGAGGTCGACAACAACGTGTGGATCCTGGGCGATGACGACGAGTGCATCGTGATCGACGCACCGCACGACGTTGCCGCGATCCGCGACGCGATCGGCGGGCGCACCGTGCGCGCGGTCGTGTGCACGCACGCGCACGACGACCACGTGCGATACGCGCACGAGCTCGGCGACGCCGTCTCGGCGCCGGTGCTGCTCAACC
>JBQDJW010000190.1:0-5739 GCA_052086425.1 Pseudoclavibacter sp.
GGCAGCATACGAGTGGACGAAGTAGAAGCGCTCGTCGTGGAGCCCGCGGAACAGGACGGAATCTTCGGGCGCCTCGATCGTGTTCCATCCCATGTGCGGGAGCACAGGCGACGTCAGTTCGGTGACTTCGCCAGGCCATTCGCCGAGGCCCTCGGTGTCGACGTCGCCTTCGAGACCGCGGTCGAAGAGCACCTGCATGCCGACGCAGATGCCGAGAACTGGGCGGCCGCCGGCGAGGCGACGGCCGATGATCTCGCCGATGCGGTGCTCGTTGATGGCGCCCATGACGTGGCTGAACGACCCGACGCCGGGCACGACAAGCCCGTCGGCGTCGGAGGCCTTCGAGCGGTCGGCCGTCAGCACGACGTGGGCGCCAGCCGCTTCGAGTGCTTTGACGGCCGAGTGCACATTGCCGGAGCCGTAATCGAGCACGACGACCGACGGGGGCGCGGTTTCACCGGTCACAGAGCGCCCTTCGTCGACGGGATGCCGTCGACCTCGGGGTCGAGCCGCTTGGCCGCGCGGAATGCCCGCGCGAACGCTTTGAACTCGGCCTCGGCGATGTGGTGGGGATCGCGACCCCGCACGACGTCGACGTGGACGGTCAGGCCCGCGTGGAACGTGATCGCCTCGAAGACGTGCCGCACCATGCTGCCGGTGAAGTGCCCGCCGATGAGGTGGTGAACGAAAGCGTCGGGTTCGCCCTCGTGCACAAGGAAGGGACGACCCGAGATATCGACGACGGCGCGGGCGAGCGCCTCGTCGAGCGGCACGATTGCGTCGCCGAAGCGCGAGATGCCCGACTTGTCGCCGAGCGCCTGGTGAATGGCCTGACCGAGCACGATTGCCGTGTCTTCGACGGTGTGGTGGACGTCGATCTCGATGTCGCCGGACGCGCGGACGGTCAGGTCGCTGAGCGAGTGCTTTGCGAACGCCGTCAGCATGTGGTCGTAGAACGGCACGGTCGTCTGGATGTCGGCTGTTCCCGTGCCATCGAGGTCGATGCGCAGACTGACCTTCGACTCGCTCGTGGCGCGCTCGACGGTCGCGACGCGTGGGGCTGTGCTCATGCGCTCCACCCTAAGCGTTCTCGGTCTCGGTGATGAACGCATCGAGACCCTGCGGGGTCGGTACGCCCGGGTACTCGGCGAGGGCGCGGAGAAACTCGGTCGTCTCGGCTGGGGTGCCCGCCGTGACGCGGACCGTGCCGGGGATGCCGACGTCGCGGATAAGGATGTCGCGCTCGAGGCAGTGTTCGAAGAGCGCCGTGGGGTCGTCGATGCCGGCAACGAGCACGAAGTTGGCCTCTGAGGGATACGGGTCGAGCCCAGCCCGCTGGAACGCGTCGACGAGTCGGTCGCGCTGCTGCCGGATCGCGTCGACCTGCGCGAGCATGGTCGGCGTGCAGTCGAGGGCGGCGGAGGCCGCCGCCTGTGTCAGTGCCGACAGGTGGTATGGCAGGCGCACGAGGCGAATGGCGTCGATGAGCACGGGTGAGGCGGCGAGGTAGCCGACGCGGGCGCCGGCGAACGCGAACGCCTTGCTCATCGTGCGCGATACGACGAGCCGATCGCGTCCCTCGAGCAGCGTGAGGGCGCTCGGCGTACCGTCGTGTCGGAACTCGGCGTACGCCTCGTCGACGATCAGGATGCCGTCGGTCTCGACAATCGCGTCGTATGCGGCCTCGATCGTGGCGAGCGGCATGCCGGTACCGGTGGGGTTGTTCGGCGAGCACAGCACGGTGACGGTCGGTCGCTCGCGCCGAATGGCTTCGACGGCGAGCTCGCGACACTTCGAACGTGTCGGATCGCGACTCGGTGACGAACTCGGCGCCGACGCCGCGCGTCAGCAGTGGGTACATCGAGTAGCTCGGGCTGAACGACAGCACCCGCCGCCCGGGGCCGGCGAATACCTGCAGCAATTGCTGAATGATCTCGTTCGACCCGTTCGCTGCCCAGACCTGCGCAGCGGTCAGCGCACGATCTGGGTCGAGTTCCCTCGATAGGTAGGCCGCGAGCTGTTCGCGAAGCTCCGTGAACTCTCGATCTGGGTACCGGTTGAGCCCGCCAAGCGCCGTCGCGATCTTCTCTCGCAGATGCTCCTGCACGTCGGCCGGAACTTCGTACGGGTTCTCGTTCACGTTGATCGCGACTCGCACCGGCTGCTGCGGGGCGCCGTACGGGCTGAGGCCGCGAAGATCGTCGCGGATTGGAAGGTCATCGAGCGTTGTCACCGAACTAGCTTAGGCCGCGCGGCATGCGCTCGCGGAGCCATCGCGCGCACGGGGGCCGCACCCGCCGCGGCACCGCTCATATCGTCTCGCTTTCCTGCCGAAAATCGCGCCTACCGGTCAGCCGGCAGGAAGAGCACCTGGCCGGGTTCGACGTGCGAGCCATCGAGCTGGTTGAGGCCTTGAATGTCTGCGAGCACGTCGCGCACATCGCGAGATTCGGCCGTCTCCTCCGCGATCTCCCAGAGCGTCTCCCCCGCGCTGACCGTGACGGTTTCGAGTTCGGACGTCGACGTAGCACCGACAACCGCCGCGAATGCCGGCTGCGACGCGAGTGCGCCGAAGCCGAGCAGTGCCGCGACGAGCACGAGACCGCCGACGAGACGACGACCGCGTGCGGTCAGACGCATCCGAGCGGGGCGCGCGTCGAGCGCGACGGTGTTCTTCATCGCGCTGTCGTCCGCAACGCGGTTCTCAGTGAAGCCGTTCGTGGCCATCGTGAGCTCCTTCACATTTGTGGTGTTCGAGGTGGGTCTCGGCCGGGAGACCCCGCCTCGAACACCTGCTATCGAACATACTTACCGAATATTGATTCGTCAAGGCGCGTCGAGTACCCAATCTTCGAATACTTCCTACGTCGAACATTTCGACGGGACACGCCGTAGAACACTCGATCAGCCAGGCATTCGTGCGTACACTCGGCCTCACACGAAACAGTGGATCAGCACCCTCCGACATTTGAGGGCTGCGCATGGAGGAGGAGGCCCTCGTGGCGCGACGAAGCAGCAGTGCGAAACAGGTCGAGCGCGGGCTCAGCTCGAAGCAGCAGGAGATCGTCGCCTACATCGCGACCTCATCGGCGCAGCGCGGATACCCACCGACCATGCGTGAAATCGGCGACGCCGTTGGCCTCGCCTCACTCTCCAGCGTCACGTATCAGTTGAACCAGCTCGAGAAGCGGGGCGCGATCCGCCGAAACCCGGGCACCTCACGTTCGCTCGAAGTCCTCGTCGACGTGCCGGGCCTTGATTCGGGAGAGCCAACGCCGACCGCCGTTGCGAGCTATGTACCCGTCGTGGGTCGAATCGCCGCTGGCATCCCGATCACGGCCGAAGAACAGGTGGAAGACGTCTTCGCGCTTCCCCGCCAAGTCGTCGGCCACGGCGACCTGTTCTTGCTGCGCGTGGTGGGCGAATCGATGATCGACGCTGCCATCTGCGACGGCGATTGGGTTGTGATCCGCCAGCAGCGCACGGCCGAGAACGGCGACATCGTCGCCGCAATGCTCGACGGCGAGGCAACTGTGAAGACCTTCCGCCACCGCGACGGCCACACGTGGCTCATGCCGCGCAACAGCAACTTCGAGCCGATCCTCGGCGACGCCGCCGAGGTGCTCGGCAAGGTCGTCGCGGTACTCCGAACGGTCTAGAGGGAGCAATCTCCTCGGAACGTCACTGGTGCCTTTCGCATCCGTGGAGCGTACGCGCTACCTCAACACATGGACGTGCCCAAGGAAGGTCCGTCGCGACGCTCGCACCCCGGTGTTTGACTATCCCGAAGCGGGGCGGCCATCGGTCGCGTGCACGGTCGCTCCCAGCCGCTCGCTCATCTCCTCGGCCGTCACCGCCACGCCGAAATGAGTGACGTATGAACCGTCGGTGTCGAAGAGATACGTGAAGGACGAATGAGGAGCCTCGTAGCTTCCATCCGATTCCGCCCCCACATGACGAGCGTAAACGCGCATCGCCTCTCTGAGTCGGGCGAGTTCCTCTGGGTCGCCGGTGAGGCCGACGGCACCTGGGATGTTTGCATCGACGTATCGGCGCATCGCAGTCGGATCGTCGCGCTGCGGATCGACCGTGACGAACAGCAGTTGAGGTCGGAGCTCAGGCGGTATGAGCTCGAGCGCGCGCATCGTCCGTGCAAGTGCGTTCGGGCAGGTGACGCGGCAGCTGGTGAATCCGAAGTAGTACAGGGCACGTCGCCCCAGGTAGGCCGCCGGCGTGACGGCCGATCCGAAATGGTCGGTCAGGAGGACGTCGGCGAGCCGAGGAAACGGAGTGGCGGTCACAGGTCGTCCCCACTCGACTGAATCGTGATCACGAGGTCGGTGTCCGTTTCGAACGTGAGCCGCACCTCACCTGGCTGCAGCAGTTCAACACCCACTGGACCGCCATGGCCAGGTTTGCACACATGACCGTCGCAGTGGATCGTCCACCCACGTTCGGGCAGATGAGCGATGGTGAGGTGAGCGCCGGAGCGAACGCCGAAGGTTTCGATGGTCAGAGTGGCCGTGACCTCGTCGTAGTGCGCTTGGCGTAAATCGAGTGTCGGATCGATCTCGACGATGGCCGGATCGGCCCAATGGGACTCGGGCCACGGGGTGTTGTACAGAGTCCAGAGTCCGTCGGGAACGTTGAGCCTGGCGTAGCCGAGCAGAACGTTTCCCGCGATCGGATCGACCAGCGTCAGATTGCCGAGCGGATCCCGTTCGGCATCGTTACGCGGGTAGTGAAGGGCGCCATCGTCCCACCGAGGTGCCATGTGCGCGTCCGCGTGCTCGAGCAAACCGTTGAGCGTTTCGGCGTCACCCATCTCGCTCGCCCACGTTGCAACCCAGCCAAAGTCACCCCAGTCGTAGTTGAGCTTCTGCCCCATTACTGCTCGCGGTCCCGTGGGGCTGACCGATATGGAGCCGTCGGGATCGGTTGTAATCAGGTCGCGCACCTGACGCGGGTATTGCTGTCTGACCACGTCTCTGTTCCACATGTTCATCAGCGTCCCGAGCCAGCCATCGACCCATGGCATGAGCGTCTCGTTCTCGAAACGCCGTCCGCTGTCTCGCGAGATCAAGGAGACGTAGTGCCCACGTTCATCGAGTCGCCCGACCTGCTCCCAGGCCGCCTCGTACTCGCGGACGACTTCAGTGGCGCGATCACTTCCCGTCGCGAGATCCCGCATCCGGAACCCGAGGATTGCCGGTTGATTGCAGATCTGAAAGATGCAATTGGGCTCGCACGCCACGCCAAGGAAGCCGCTCTGCACCATCTGCCAGTAGATGAGGTCGTCGAGCGAGCCTGCGTCGTACTCGAATCGCCGAGGCTCACCACCCCAGAAGAATGACCAGTGCTCGAATGTGAGTGACCCCGGCTCCTCGTAGCGCGCATCACGGAAGAGATAGTGGTGGAGGGATGCCATCGACTGCACGTATGCGCTGTACATGATGTTGTCGTTCGCGACAGGATCCCATTGCTCCTCGCCCGGGCCGAGATGCGCGTTGTACACGGACCCACCTCGACTGACGTCATGCCAGTAAGACCAAACCTCGGCGTCGAGCATCTTGCCCATCAAGCGCTCCATGATCGGCTTCACGTACCCTGGGGCCGCGTCGAGTCGATTGCGGTGCACGAGCGCGAGGGCGTAGGTCATGTAGGCGAGTTGGAACCGATATCCGCCGAAGTCATCCTGGCCGACACCCTTCCCCTGCATCCCAGACCAGTCATTACGCT
>JBQDJW010000191.1:0-5105 GCA_052086425.1 Pseudoclavibacter sp.
CTGATCGCCCGGATCCGCGCGATCCTGCGACGCACGTCAGAGCAGCCGGCCGACCTGTTGAGCGTCGGCACGCTCGCGCTCGACGTGGACTCGCACCAGGTGACGCGGTCGGGGCAGCCCGTCCGAGTCTCGCCGACGGAGTTCCGCCTGCTGCGGTACCTCATGGAGAACGCGGGGCGCGTGGTGTCAAAGGCGCAGATTCTCGACCGCGTGTGGAGCTACGACTTCGGCGGTGACGCCAGCATCGTCGACACGTACATCTCCTACCTGCGGCGCAAGGTTGACACAGAGGACCCCAAGCTCATCCACACCGTGCACGGCGTCGGATTCGTGATGCGGGAGCCTCGAAAGTGACGCCGCTGCGGAGGCTGTCACTGCGCATCCGGCTCTTGCTGATCACCACGGGCTTGCTGCTGGCGGGGCTGGCGCTGTTCAGCGCGCTGCTCTCGGCCCACCTCGAGCGCTACCAGCTCGACCGCATCGACGGTCAGCTGAGCTCCTTCACCGAGCTCGTCTCGCGCGCATCGCCGGATGCGCCGCTCGAGCTCGACGCGGCGCAAGAGCAATTCGGATCTGGGCTCGACCTGCTCGGCGCCCCGTACCTCGTGTACCTCGATGCGGATGGGCGCATCATCCAAGACCTCAGCTCCGCCGCGCTCGTCGACGACACCCTTCCGACGCCGGACGAGCTGCGCACCGTCCCGACCGACGGTGGGGTTGTCGGCCTCACGAGCGCTGACGGCGCCGAACGGTGGCGCGCCTCCGCACGACCGATCGACGGCCAGAACGGCGCCGTGATCGCGGCCGCACCGCTCGCCGAGAGCGAGGCCACCGTCGCCGCGCTCCGGGGCGGCAGCGTGCTCAGCGGCGGGCTGCTCCTGGTCTTGCTGACGGCCGTCGGCTGGCTCGCCCTCGGGCGGGGGCTGCGGCCGCTGCGGCAGATCGAACACACGGCGGCCGCGATCGCCGGCGGCGACCTCACCGAGCGCGTGCCCGAGCTCGCGCCCGCCGAGACAGAGATCGGACACCTCGCCGGCTCGTTGAACACCATGCTCGGCCAGCTCGAGCAGGCCTTCGCCGATCGCGCCGCATCAGAGCGACGGATGCGCGACTTCGTGTGGGACGTCAGTCACGAATTGCGCACCCCACTTTTCGGCATCAAGGGTTCAACCGAGCTCTACCGGATGGGCGCGCTGCCGCATCGGACCGACGTCGACGATGCGATGCACCGGATCAACCGCGAGGCCACGCGCCTGGCTGCGCTCACGGAGGATCTCCTGGTCCTCGCCCAGCTGGACGAGGCCCCGGACCACCTCGACCGAACCCCGATGGACCTGCGCACCCTGACGAGCGACGCGCGGCTCGACGTGCGCTCGCTCGACCCGACCCGCTCGGTCGAGCTCACCGGGCCGGGTGGTGACGGACCGGCGGGCCCCGCCCCAGTTCGCGCCGATGAGGCCCGACTGCGCCAGATCGTCACCAACCTCGTCGGGAACGCCGCGGCCCACACGCCGCCGGGAACCCCCGTCCGCATTGGCGTCGGCATGTCCGGCGACCGCGCAGTACTCGAGATCGCCGACGAGGGGCCGGGTATGAGTGCCGAACAGGCCGAGCGCGCGTTCGACCGCTTCTATCGTGCCGACCGATCCCGGAATCGCCAGGTCGCCGGCCAGGGCGGGGCCGGTGCCGGCCTTGGACTCGCCATCGTGCGTTCGATCGCCAGGGCTCACGGCGGCGACGTCGAGCTGGAGACCGGCCTCGGCGACGGCGCCTGCTTCCGGCTGACGCTGCCGCTGGCGCCTGCCGAAACCTCAGTCGAGCCCGCATAGGACGTGCGCCGGGCGCGCGCTCGGGTCGAGCGGCATCCATGCTCGCAAGTGTTATAGTCAATGCAATTGATTAGCGAGGATGCGCATGGATCTCTTCAATGTGGAACCGATCTCGATCGACGTCGGCGATGTCACGATCTCCGCAGCGACGATGGGCAGCGGCCCGCCGGTCCTGCTGCTGCACGGCTACCCGCAGACGAAAGCGATGTGGCATCGAGTTGCGCCGGTTCTGGCCGAATCGCACACGGTGGTCGCCGCCGATCTGCGGGGCTACGGCGACTCGAGCAAGCCGGCCGGCGACGTCTACGACAAGCGCGCGATGGCCGGCGACCAGTTTGCGCTGATGACAGAGCTCGGCTTCGAACGCTTCGCGGTCATCGGTCACGACCGGGGCGCTCGCGTCGCCCACCGCATGGCCCTCGACGCGATCGACCGCATCGCGGCAGTCGGCGTGCTCGACATCGTGCCGACCCTGCACATGTTCGAGCACGTCGATCGGGCCATGGCGGAGTCGTACTTCCACTGGTTCTTCCTCACGCGCGGGGGAGGGATGCCGGAGCGGCTCATCGAGGCCGCACCCGACGTGTGGTTGGAGACCCGATTCGGCGGCAGGCACCGGTCGGCCGACGCGTTCGACCCTCGGGCCGCCGCAGAATACCGGCGGTGCTGGCACCTGCCCGGCACCATAGCCGCGACCTGCGCGGACTACCGCGCCGCCGCGACCGTCGATCTCGAGCACGATCGCGCCGATCGCGTCGATGGCAGGCTCGTCGAGCCGCCGCTCCTCGCGCTCTGGGGCGAGCACGGCTACGTCGGTAGGAACTTCGACGTCGCCGACGTGTGGGCCGATTTCGCGGCATCGGTGACTCCGGTCGCCGTCGAGTCCGACCACTACGTCGCAGAGGATGCGGGCCACGAGACGGCCACGGCCCTCATGCGCTTTCTCGAGCAGGTGGGCGCGTGACCGTGGCAGATGCGCGACGGATGCGCGATCGCCTCGGAGCGCTCGTGAACATCGAGACGCCTACCGGTCATGCGGTGGGCATCGAGGAGGCGCTCGACCTCATCGACTCGTGGTTCGGGCGAGGTTCGCACCCGACGCTGATCGAGCGCGACGGGCACCGACATGCGTTCTGGGAGGGCGCGAGCGGTGCGCCGCTGCTGCTGGGCCATGTCGACACGGTCTGGCCGCTCGGCACGCTTGAGCATCGGCCGTTCGAGATCGATGGCGACGTCGCCCGCGGGCCTGGCACGTTCGATATGAAGGCGGGCATCGTCGTCATGGCCGAGGCGCTCTCGATGGCTCGGCACGGCGGTGAAATCTCGGTACTGCTCACCGCCGACGAAGAGACCGGCTCGCTCACGTCGAGGCCGGTGCTCGAAGAGGCTGCGGCCGCCGCGAGCCACGTGCTCGTGCTCGAGCCGAGCCTCGAGGGCGATGTGAAGGTCGCCAGGAGGGGTGGCGCGATGTACGGCATTGCGTTCGAGGGCAGGGCGGCGCACGCGGGCCTCGAGCCGGAAGCCGGCAGGAATGCCCTCGTCGAGCTCGCGCGCGTCGTGCTGGAAGTCGTCGATCTCGGCGACGCGGCGCGCGGCACGTCCGTGAGCCCCACCGTCGCGCAGTCGGGCACGGCGACGAACGTCATTCCCGCCGCCGCGAGCCTTCGGATCGACGCCAGGGCATGGACGCTCGCGGAGCTCGAGCGCGTCGATGCGGCCATCGTGGCCATCGGCGGTGTTCGCGACGACGTCGTCATCACGGTCGAGGGCGGCATCAATCGGCCGCCGATGGAACCGGATGTTACGCGCGACCTGCTCGAGCTGGCGCGCGAGGTCAGCGGCGAGCGGGGCCTGCAGGCAGTCGTCGGTGCCTCGGTCGGCGGCGCGTCCGACGCGAACTTCACGGCCGCGCTCGGCGTTCCAACGCTCGACGGCCTCGGCCCCCGGGGTGACGGCGCCCACGCCGAGCACGAGTGGGTCTCTTGTTCGTCGATGGTGGAGCGGGCGGTGCTCGTCGCCGAGATGCTCGACCGGCTCGTCGAGGGCCGCGCGAACGAGGGCGAAGTCTAGGACTCGGCCCGAGCCGCGGCTCGGGCAGAGATGGCCTCGAGCATGAGCTCCAGCGCCGTTTCCCACGCCCTCGGGTCGTCGATGGCGGGCAGGCCGCCGCCCGCGCTGGTGATGTTCGGGTACTGCTCGGAGTCGAGCTGGCGGTAGTCGACCTTCCACGCGAGCTCGTCGGCCATGCGCGTCTCGACCGGAAGGGCGAGCATCGAGGACTCGATGCTCGAGGCGGAGCGGACGAGGTTGCCCATCGCGCGCGAGAGCAGCGCCGCTTCCTCGGGCGAGAAGCCGCCCCTGCGCAGGGCGTCGAGCGAGAACTCGACGGTTGAGAACTCGGTCGGCCTGCGCGTCGTGCGCGCCGCCATTTGCATCGCGAATTCCGGGTACCGCATGTAGTGGTCGTGGATGGTGTGCGCGAGGCGGCGCAAATCGTCGATCCAGTCGTCCGTAGGGGTCAGCGTGCCGCCGTATGAGCGCGCCCGCAGTGAATCGACGAGCTCGAGCAGGAGCTCGTCCTTGTCGCGGATGTGGCGGTAGACCGACGTCGGATGTGCGCCGAGCTCCTCGCCGATCGCCTGGAATGTCAGACCGTCGAGGCCGTCGCGCAGCGCGACGCGCTCCGCGGCCTCGATCACCAAGGCTCGACTGAGGGAATCTCGCGCCTTTCTCGGGCGCTTCGCAGGCGCTTCGGTGCGCTGCTTGCTGGGTCCCACGCAAACCTCCTGGCTCGGCAAATGTCACGGTACACCATGCATTTCGAGACATAGTCAATGACATTGACTGGCCGATTGCCTACAGGTCTTGCGATCCTGTCTTCGCACGATTATCGTCATTCCAAGCGACGAGGAAGCACGTGCTCGTCGGCAGCGCTCGGCACGAGGCCGAGCATGCACCAATGGAGGTCACCGTGTCGATCCGCACTCGAACCGCCCGCGCAAGACGCGGTCCCGCCGCGCTCGCGGCTCTGGCAGGAATCGTCGTGCTCGCGGGCTGCTCCGCTGGTCCGGCCGAAGTCGCGGAACCTGCGGAAGGCGGTGAAATCGTCATCGGCGCGGAGCAGGAACCGGACTGCACAGACTGGATCGCGTCGTGCGCCGGCTCCGTCTGGGGCTCATACATCATGCAGTCGCAGACGATTCCGGCCGCATTCGACACCAGGCTCGTCGACGGAGCGTGGACGCCCGTTCCGAGTATCCTGCTCGCCCAGGAGCC
>JBQDJW010000191.1:5115-5735 GCA_052086425.1 Pseudoclavibacter sp.
GAGGTGACCGACGACGTCGGGCAGGTGATCACCTACACCATCGCCGACGAGGCCGTCTGGTCCGACGGCGAACCGATCACGTCGGAGGACTTCAACTACACCGCCCTGCAGATCCGCGACGGCGACGACATCTTCGACCGCACCGGCTACTCGCTGATCACCGACATCGAGACGCCCGATCCCCAGACGGCCGTCGTGACGCTCAGCGAGCAGTACGCCAATTGGCCCATGCTGTTCAGTAGCGACTACGGAATCCTGCCGTCGCACATCCTCGACGGCGCGGATCGTGCCGAGGTGATGGCGAGCGGCTACGACTTCTCGGGTGGTCCATGGATGATCGAGGAGTGGAACCGCGGGGTGAGCGTGACCCTCGTGCCGAACGAGGAGTACTGGGGCGACCAGCCGCTGCTCGATCGCGTGACGTTCCAGTTCCTCGCCGACTCCAACTCGGCCTTCCAGGCACTGCAGAGCGGCCAGGTCGACGCTCTGTATCCATCTCCGCAGATCGACGCGATGGCGCAGATCGAGGCGGGCATCCCTGGCGTCGACGTCGAGGTCGCTCCGGGCAGCGGAAACCTCGAGGCGCTCTGGATGAACAATGAGGCGGCACCCCTGGACTC
>JBQDJW010000192.1:0-5722 GCA_052086425.1 Pseudoclavibacter sp.
CGAAGTTCGAGACCGTGCACGCGGCCGTCGGGCGCGCCTTGCTGCCGGCCGCCCCCTGAGGACCTGCCCGCGCGTGCCCGCGCCTCTTGCGCGCGGCCCCGACGGCACACACATCGCGCAGATCGCAATCCGCGGTGCCCTCGGACGACGGGTGCGACCCGAACGACCCGAACGACTGGACGCGGCCGGTCGCCGACGTCGCGCCCGGTAGCGGTCAGCAGCGCGGCGCCCTCACGACGTGCCCTTTGCCGTCGGCCCTCGTCGAGGCAGGGAGGCACGCGAACGGGGCGCCACCGCTGTGCGGTGACGCCCCGTTCAGGCGTTGCAGGTGTCAGCGGGTGCTGCTGACTCCCGGAACTACTCGGCCGACGCGCGGCGACGGATCAGCAGGAGCGTTCCGCCGAGCGCGAGCACGGCGAGCGCTGCCGCGATGCCGAAGAACATCACGTTCGAGTCTTCGCCAGTCGCCGCCAGGTCGTCGTCGCCGGCCTCGGGGGCGGGCGTCGTCGGAGCGGGCGACGTGGTCTCGCTCGGAACCGGCACCGTCTCACTCGGGACGGGAGTCGAGCCACCGTCGTCGGTGCAGGACACCTGGATGGGCAGCACGACGTACGACTCGCTCGGCTGCGCCTGCAGCACGATCTCGAACGTGTCGGTCAGGAACTCCTCCGGCACCGTGATCGTCAGCTCTGCCGCGCCATCGGTGACGGCGGCGGTGCCGAGGTCGACCTCGGACGCGTTGCCGTCCTGGTCTTCCACGTATGCCGTCGCAGTCAGCTCGGTGTTCTCGATCGCGTCGACCGACCCGAGGTCGATCTTGCTCACGGTGAACGTGGCCGAGTCGCCGCACTGGATCGGCTCGGCGGTCGGGAAGCCCGCGACCTCGAACGAGTTGCGCTGCTGGTTCGGTTCGACGCCGCCCTCCTGGCTGGAGACCCACGACACGAACGCGTCAAGGTCGATGAGGCCGGTGTCGGCGATCTCGGTCGAGTCGGTGAAGGCACGGAAGTTGTCGCCGCCGGCCGTCAGGAACGTCGGAGCGACCACGTTGTACGAGCCGTCTTCGGCGACCGCTTCACCCTGGATGTACATGCCCGTGATGCGGTCGCCCTCTGGGCGCGTCGAGTCATACGTGTACGTGAAGCCGTCCGAGATGCCGAGCTGCAGGTAGGGGCGGCTCGGCACGTTGCCGTCGGCGTCGGTCTGCCACTGCTGCTCGAGCACCTGCTTGAGCGTGGCACCAGACAACGTCGCGAGCGACAGGTTGTTCGCGAATGGCAGCACGGTCGCCGCATCCTTGTAGGTGATGACGCCGTCATCGTCGATCAGATCGGTGCGCAGGCCACCCGGGTTCATGAGGGCCAGGTCGACGGTACGGCCGGTGGCACCGACAGAATCCGCCATCGAGGTGGCGACGACGTCGCCGAGGGACGACGCGTTGGAACGATCATCCTCAACCGAGACGGCACCGCTCTCGTCGTACTCCTTGGCACGCGTCACGTCGCCGTTGATGGTGCCGACCTGCACGCTGCCGGCCTCGTCCGCATCCTCTACCGCCTGGGCGACGATGGTGCGGATGTTGGCGAGGCGCTCGTCGGCCTGCACGTCGGCCGGCACATCCTCGACCGACATCGTCGGAACGATCGAGCTGTCGGCCGCGGTGACCTCATTGTTCTCGTCGACCGTCAGCACGACCTGCGCGATGTTGCCCGCGTACTCGCCGCCCTGCACGACCGGACGGGTCGGCCCGTCGCCGTTCGGCGCGTCGTATGCGTAGGTACGGTGCGAGTGCGCCGTGTAGATCGCCGAGACCTCTGGGCTGGTCTCGTTGACGATGGAGTTGAAGATCTCACTCGACGCGACGTTGTCTTCGAGCGGCACGTTCGAGAGCGCGCCGCCCTCGTGATATGAAGCGACGATCACGTCGGCGGTGCCCGCGGCCGTGATCTCGGCCGCGGCCTCGTTGACAGCCTCGACCGGGTCGGTGAAGGTGTAGCCCTCGACGAGGTCGGCCCTGACCAGCGAGGGGGTCTCCTGCGTGACGGCGCCGATAACGGCGACGCTGACGCCGTTGACATCAAAGATCGCGTACGACTCGAACGGCTTGGTGCCGTCAGGACCGACGACGTTCGCAGCGAGGTCAGGGCCGTCCGTGGCCGGCGCGATGCGGTTGACCGCGTCGTCTGCGCCCTTGTCGAACTCGTGGTTCCCCTGCGTAAACGCGTCGACGCCCAGCTCGTTGAGGATGTCGATGGTGGGCTGGTCGTTCAGGATCGATGACTCGAAGAGCGAGGCACCGACGTGGTCGCCGACCGTGAAGACGAGACTGTTCTCTTCGCCGAACTGCTGCTGCGCGGTCAGTACCGTCGCGGCATAGTCTTCGCCGTCGAGGATGCGGCCGTGGAAGTCGTTCATGCCGATCAGGTTGATCTGCGTCTCACCAGCCGTCGGCTCGATGAGGTTGGGGGTCAGCACGTCGGCCGCGGTGGGGGCAACGAACGCGGTCGCAGCGAGCGCAGAACCTGCGATCACTGCTGTCGCGCCGCCGATCGCGGTGCGTCGGAATTTCGTCACGAAATGACTCCTGCCTGGGAATGTGGGAACACTTCACCATGGCATGCACATCTAACGTTCAGGTAAATCCCGGATACCGATCGCGCGGTCTCGCCCGCGCGCATGCGGATGCCGCAATTTCTGCCGAGAATGACGCATCCGGCGTGTCGAGGCTCACGCGCAACATGCGGGGCAGGGGCTATTCGAGCACGAACGCCGTCGGCCCTGACGTGAACCCACCGATCGAAACGGTCAGGTTGTACGTCGCTCCACCGGCGACGGCGGCCGGCCGCTCGCCGTCGCAGGTTTCCGGCGCAGAACGCTCCCGCACCCACGACACGGCTGGAGCGTCGAGCGACTGGCCGGCCTCGATCTGAACGACCTCGTTCGTCGGGTTCTCCTGGCAATCGGTCGATGTCCAGATCTGGTCGGCGCCGCTCGAAATCGTGTAGACCTGGGTCGCCGTCCCGATATCCATGACGCATGCCGATTCGCCCGCGTTCGTCACCCGCAGCGTCAACTGTGGTTGTGCGCCCTCGGCGTACGACGACGCGTCGGTGAACGCCTCCACGATCATCGTGTCGGCCGCGCAGTCCTGCGGACCCGTCGGCGTCGGGGTCGGTGAATCAGTCGCATCGGCGTCGTCGGATGCGGGCGCGGTGGTTTCGGGCGGCTCGCTCGGTGTCGCGCCGGCTGCTGCGGTCGCCTCGGCGGCCGTCGTCGCGACGGGCGTCGCGTTCGCGTCGGCGTTGCCGCTCACGGCCCCGGCGACCGCGGCGATCGCCCACCACACAAACGCGATGACGACGATCGCGATCACGGCGACGGTGATTCGTCGTCGCCGATACACGGATGCTGGAAGTCGCCCGGCCATGTGCGTAAGGGTACGAAGCGCGGCGGCGCCCGGAGCGCTGAAACGCCGCGGTTCACCGGGCTGAGCCCGACGAACCGCGGCGTTCGCGGTTGCGCCCCGCGGTCGTCCTCGAACGTGCGAGGCGCGACCGCGGGTCGCGATTGTGCGGTTAGGCGTTCGCGCGGCGACGCAGACCGAAGGCTGCGAGCGCGCCGGCCGCGACAAGCACAACGCCGAGGCCGAGGCCCCAGGCCGGGATGCCGTCGTCACCGGTGGCCGCGAGGCCCTCGCCGCCACCGAACGACGGCGGCGTGGTCGCCACCGGCGACGAGGCGCCGGTCACGACGAACTCGGCGCTCGCCGTGAGGTCGCCCTGCGTCAGCACGATCACGTAGTCGCCGGCGGGGACGAGCCCGTCGGCCCACACCGTGAATGCGACCGTTCCGTCGGCGCCCGGGATCGTGGTGTTCGAGTCGTCGAACGGCACCGTGACGCTCGTGCCGTCGGGGTAGACGACCTCGACCGTGATGGGCGCGCCCGGCGCGAAGCCGGCCGCCTCGACCGGCAGGCCCGTCTCGGCCAACGCGGCCGCCGAGATCTCGCCCGGCACCGAAACGGTGGGCTCGCTCGGAGCGGGCTCCGTCTGCCCCGGCGTCGTCTCGACGGGGGTCGTCTCCGTCGGAGGCGTGGTCGGCGGGGTCGTCGTCGGAGGGGCCGTCGTCGGAGGGGTTTCCGAGAACTGCAGGCCGACGATCGCCGGGTTGTGGTCGGACGAGCGGAACATCGTCTCGTCGTACAGCGGCACCACGTTGTAGTTGTGGCGCGAGTACTCCTGGGCGATCTGCTCGTTCGCGTTGATGGTCCACGTGTCGGCGCCGGTCACGTACTCGAGCGCCGCATCCGATGCGAACACGTGGTCGAGCGAGCCGACCGTGCCTCCGAAGAGGTACGAGTAGTCGTCGCTCATCGTTGCGGTGATGTTCGTGAACCCACCGGCCTCGATCGCGGCCACCGGAGTTTCCTTGGAGTACGCGTTGAAGTCGCCCACCAGGAACGACACGTCGGTGCCGGCGGTGGCCTGCTGCTCGGCCGCGAACGCCACGAGCGCCTCGGCCTGTCGGGTGCGGTCGCCGTTCCAACCGCCGACGGCGCCGGCGGGGCCGACGATGTCGTCGCGGTCTTCGTTGTCGTCGGAGCCGGAGCCGCCCTTCGACTTGAAGTGGTTGACGATGACGACGACCTTCTCGCCCGAGGTCGAGTCGACGAACGTCTGCGCGAGGGGCGCGCGGGCGTTCACGAAGTTCTCGTTGTCGAGGATCGTCGATTCGCCGTCGAGCGAGGTCGTCGCCGGCTGGTAGATGAACGCCGTGCGGATGACGTCGTCACCCGTCTCGGGGATCACCGAGGGCGAGGGCACGAACGCCCACGTGTCGGTGCCTGCCGCCGCATTGAGCGCGTCGACGAGGTCGGAGAGCGCGGCGTCACGGTCGAGGCCGAACATCGCCGAGTTCTCGATCTCCTCGAGCGACACGATGTCGGTGTCGAGCGCGTTGATCGCCTCGACGATCTTCACCTGCTGACGTCCCAGGTTCTCTTCGTCCCACGCGCCGCGCGGCAGGCAGTTGTTGGCCGAGATGGGGTTTCCGTCGCGATCCTTGTAGTTCTGCGTGGGGGTGCAGTAGTCCTCGCCGAGCGACGTGAAGTAGTTCAGCACGTTGAACGTGCCGATCTGCAGCGAGCCGCCGACGTCGGCCGGCGACGTCTCGCGGTCGTTCGCGAACGTGGCGGGCGCATCCTCGGGGTTGTCACCCGTGAGCGGCACGGTCGGCTGGAAGCGGTACGAGCTGAAGTCGTAGTGCACGACGACGGGCTGCGTGAACGAGACCTCGGCGCCGACGCGAACCGGAGTGTCGATGGTCAGGTACGGGATGGGCATCCCGGCGTTGACCATGACGCCGCCGCTGCGGGCGAGATAGTTCGTGGTCGCGCCGTCGTCGAGGATCACGCTGTGCGCCTCGTTGTAGGCGAGCTGCGCCTCGGCTTCGGCGCTCATCGGGGCGCCTGCCTCCGTGGGGGTCACGAGTTGCTCGTCACCGACCGCGAGGCCGATCTCGCCGTACTGGTTGAGGCTGTAGTTGTCGGCGACGAGGTACTGGCCGGCCGGCTCGATGAGCATGTGCTCGTAGAGCTCGCGCTCTTCGTCGGTCTCGGGCCACTCGATCGCGGCTGGCACGACGGGGTCGAGCGACTCGGCGAGCGGCTCCACGGCGCTGGCCGAGATCTGGGTCGAGCCGAAGCGCTCGCCGACGACGCCGG
>JBQDJW010000193.1:0-5720 GCA_052086425.1 Pseudoclavibacter sp.
GCCCGCGCCTCACCCTTCACTGCTCTGGCCACGACTGCGACGTGCTGACCGTTATCCCCCGCGCTGCAGTCTCTCCGGCCGAATGGCTCACGGCCGCCCGCACCCTCGAGCGCCTCGCCGCACTCGGCGAGCGCCGCGGACGCGTCTTCACCCTCGAGAATCTCAACACGGCCGTCGACCACCCCGGCACGCCGTTCGCCCGCGCGGCAGACACGATCGCCCTCGTCGAGGCCGTCGACAGCCCGTACCTGCGGCTCAACCTCGACCTGTACCACGCACAGATCGGCGAGGGGAACCTCATCGCGCTCGTCGAGCGGGCGCTCCCGCTCATCGGCGAGATCCAGGTCGCCGACGTGCCCGGCCGCCGAGAGCCCGGCACGGGCGAGATCAACTACCCGGCCGTCGCGCGCGCCCTCGCTCGGCTCGGGTACTCCGGCGTCGTCGGTCTCGAGGGCTGGGCGTCCGGCGACACCGACGCCGCGCTCGACGCGTTCCGCGCGGCGTTCGCGCCGGCCCTCGCACTCGCCGCCGTGGCCCCCGCATCCGCACCCGCCGCACCCGCACCCACCGCCGTGATCCCCGCATCCGGACCAACCGCTGCCCGCGCCATGACCGCACGGGGACCAGTACCGGCCATCTGACCCCACTACCGCTATTCGAACAAAGGAGTTCGCATGAGCACGACAACACCCGACAGCGGTCAGGTCCCGCTGCCGAAACTCGGACAAGGACCGTTCCGCAAGCGCATCGGGCTCATTTCGATCGTCGCCTGCTTCGGCGGCCTGCTCTTCGGCTACGACACGGGCGTCAGCAACGGCGCCGAAGGGCCGATGCAGCGCGAGCTCGGGCTCGACCCGATTCAGCTCGGCATCGTCATCAGCTCGCTCGTCTTCGCCGCCGCGCTCGGCGCGCTCTTCTGCGGGCGCATCTCCGACTCGTGGGGGCGACGGAAGACGATCATCATGCTCGCCGTGCTGTTCTTCGTCGGCACCGCGCTCGTGGTCTTGTCGCCCGGCGGGCAGCCCTTCGCCTCCGAGCTGCCGGCCTCGATGGCTGCTGGCGCGCCCGAGAGCGACTGGCTCGGGCAGGGCAACTTCTCGGGCGCAGGCTATGCCGTGCTCGTCGCCGGGCGCATCATGCTCGGCCTCGCGGTCGGCGGCGCCTCGACCGTCGTGCCCGTGTATCTCGCCGAGATGGCGCCGTTCGAGATCCGCGGCGCGATCACCGGCCGAAACGAAGTCGCGATCGTGAGCGGCCAGCTGCTCGCCTTCGTCATGAACGCCATCATCGGGAACGCGTTCGGCGACTACGCGGGCGTGTGGCGCGTCATGTTCTCGGTGTGCGCCGTACCCGCCGTGTGCCTCTTCATCGGGATGCTTCGGATGCCAGAGTCTCCGCGCTGGCTCGTCGAGAAGGGTCGCGACGACGACGCGCTCGCGGTGCTGAAGACCGTCCGCTCGGAGGAGCGCGCCATCGCCGAGCTGCGCGATGTGCAGCACGTCACGGTCGAGGAGCAGGACGAAGGGCGCACCGGCCTCGCCGGCATCTTCACGAACACGTGGCTGTTCCGCATCGTGCTCATCGGCATCGGCGTCTCGATGATGCAGCAGCTCACGGGCATCAATTCGATCATGTATTACGGCCAACGCATCCTCATCGAGGCCGGGTTCGCGGGCGACGTGGCGCTCGTCGCCAACATCGCATCGGGCGTCGCCGCCGTCCTCGGCGGATTCATCGCGCTGCGCAACATGGACCGCCTCGATCGCCGTCTGACCTTCATGATCGGGCTCTCGCTCACGACGACGTGCCACGTGCTCATCGGCGTCTCGTCGCTCGTGATCCCGGAGGGTGCGGCCGTCCGCCCATACGTGCTGCTTGTGCTCATCGTCGCGTTCGTGTTCTCGATGCAGACGTTCCTGAACGTCGCCGTGTGGGTGTGGCTCGCCGAGATCTTCCCGCTGCACATGCGCGGCATCGGCATCGACATCTCGGTGTTCTTCGGCTGGTTCACGAACGGCATGCTCGCGCTGTTCGTGCCGACGCTCATCGAGACGATTCAGATCACCGGCACGTTCTTCTTGTTCGCCGCCGTCGGCGCAATCTCGCTGCTGTTCGTCGTCACGCAGGTACCCGAGACGCGAGGCATCACGCTCGAGAAGCTCGAGCGCGACGTCTCGACGGGCGCGATCCACACGATCACGCGCACCACGAGGACCGTCCGCGGCTGGCGGCGCTGACGCGCTGCCCCACCCGCGGCACCCCAGACCGCCGCCGCGTCGCCCGCACCTTGACATCGCGCCGGGCGACGCGGCGGCCCCTTTCGTGCTGGGGCGGGCGACCTGGTCGCTCCTGACTCCTGCACATCGAATACGCTCAGCGGCACGCCACGCGAAATAGGGGCCTCGCGTGCCGCTGAGCGTATTCAAATGGAAGGTAGACGCGCCGAATCGACGCGGAAATCCGCTACGGCGCCACCCGACGCCACCCCGCTCGCGTGACCTCGGCCGGGCCGCCCTCGTGAAACTCGAGCGCCGGCGAAGCGACATCGAGCACCAGGGTCGCTTTCGAGGCCCACTGCAGGTGTCTCGGGGACTCGGGGCGCGGCCGCATCGAGATCGGCGCATCCGGAATCCCTCCGAGCGCCATCGCCCGGTCGAGCCCATCCGGGACCGCGACGAGGTCGGGATGCGCATCAAGGCACGCGAGTCGCTCGGCGGTGGTACTCGCGTACAGCTCGATTTCCCCGCAAGCGAGGCCGGGATCGAGGAAGTGATTGGTGTGGGCCAGCAGCCGACCAGGCTCCGCCTCGAGCACGGCGACACCGCTCGGCGCCATCTCGATGCATGCCGCCCGCGGAGCCGTGCCGCGCCCGCCGTCCGTGACGACCGTGATCACGGTCGAGGCGGACAGCGGCACCGATCGCGCGAGCTCGACGGCATCGTCGACGCTCGTCGCCCGGTCGAGAATCATGCGCGCGACGACGTGGACGGGGACGCCGTCGCCAGCGCCGTCGGAGTCGTGGTGAAGGATGTTGAAGTGCACGCCGAGCCCGCTGGAGTTGACGCCGATCTTCGCCACCTGCCCGAACTCGGCGAAGGAGACGATCCGCATCCCTCCCGCCCCTGGCTGCGAGCGCACGAGGGTGTCGGCCGAGAGCGCATCGAGCCAGTCCCAAGTCTGGATGGTGCGGGGTGACCCGCCTTCGGCACCAGCGGCGCCGGCAGGCAGGTACACGGCCGTCGAACACTCGCCGCCCTCCGGCCTCAACAGCGCGAGCACCTCGGTGCGCGCGTTCAGCGTGACGACCTCGTCGAGGCTGAGACCGGCCCCCTCGGCGACGCCCTCGAGTTCCGCGAACACCTCGGGCGCATGCGTCGCCGTCTGCTCGGCGCAGCCGTCGACGACGCGGCGGCGCTCGGACTCGCCGACGCCCGAGTGGTCGAAGAGCTCGGCGTACTCCGCGCTCGCCGACGCGAGCGCTGCCGACCACGTGGTGCCGTAGGCGCGCCCGCGGGCGAACGGATCGGCCTCGTCGCTGCTCCAGAGCCGGATCACGATCGTCCCCCGTCTTCGATTCCGATCTGGACCGCATCCTCGAACGGGCACACGAGACGCCCCTCCGACTCGACGAGCGCCGCGAGATCTCCGTGCGCATCGCCACGCTCCCGGGCGTCGCGGGCGACCCGTTCACGCACATCCGCTGGCATGTCCTGGCTCACCTTGAACACCGCCCGCTCTTCGGTGACGTGCAGGCGGAACCCGACGACACCGTCGACGATCCGCTCGAAGGTGGGCACCGAATCGGTGTCGTCCCACGGCGTTGGCATCAATTCTTCGGCCGCACGGACGGTCTCGCGAACGATCCGCAGGCAGTCGTCGCGCGCCTCGAGCACCTCGACGGTCGCGGTGAGGTGAACGGCCGCGTAGTCCCACGTCGGGACTGACGGCGTGTAGCCGTAGCTGGTCGGCGAGACGTAGCCGTGCGGTCCGGTGAAGACGAGCAGTACGGGCCCGGCCGAGCTCAGATCCCGCCACTGGGGATTGCGCCGCGCGACATGCCCGAGCAGCGTCGTTCCTACGAGCGTGTCGGTCGGAGCTTCATCGGCCGGAACGATGACGGGCGTGTGCGTGGCGACCGGCGCCCGACCGGGCGCCGCGCTGACGACGAGCGCGAAGGGATTGCGGCGGACGAGCTCGACGAGGTCTGGTCCGGACGGCGCCCGGTACTTCTCGAATTCGTGCACCGCTATCGCCCCGCCTCGAGGATCGCGTCCCAAACGACCTCGCTCGCGATCGACCCGATCGCCGTCGCGTTGAGCGACAAGCGTCCGTGCTTCGTCTCGGGCATCGCCGGCAGTTGGACTTCGTCGGTCGTGAGCGCGAAGAGGGTGTCGCCGTCGAGCGCCGTGTGGAACGGCTGGATACCGCGATGCATCGAACTGTGCACCTGCTTGGCGAATTGGTTCAGTGCCACATCGTCGAGCGCCACGTTCGTGACGACGACCGTCACCGTCGTGTTGCCCGCGGCAGTCGCGGGCAGGAATCCGCCTGCGACCGCCGCCTCGTAGTGTTCATTCGGGTGCTTGCGCGCCCCGGTCGCCTCGTCGTAGTCGCCGCGGATGACGGTGCCGTCGCGATCGACGATGACCCCGACCGGGTTCACGACCGTGATGGCGAGGAGCTTCACGTCGCCGACGCTGCGGAATGCGGCGCCCTGTCCGGTGAACTCGGCGCGCGAGTAGTCGATCTTTCCGGCCGAAGCCGTCGCGCCGGCACCGACCCGCCCGATGCGGACGCTGGACTCCGCAGCCTCGAACGCCGCCCGCCCCAGCTCGGCATCCGGAAACACGGCATTGTCGCGGACGGCCAGGTCGTAGATGATCGCCCCCGAGACAAGCTGCAGGTCGGCGAAGGACGAGCGCCCCTCGTTTCGCTCGAGGAGCGCCTGCGAGACGCCGGTGGCGGCGGCGAGCCCGTACACGGAACCGCCCGCCAAGCAGATGGCGTGGTTGTACGAGAATGAACCGATCTGTCCGACCGCGCCGCCGCGCGCGTCGACGGCGGTGCGCGCCCCGCCCGGAACGGCGATGACCGTCGCACCGGTCGGCCCATCCGCATACTCGGCGCTGCCGACTGTGACCCCGTGGAAGTCGAAGTCCAGCTTGGCCCGGCCCTCGCCATGCGCAGGCACGAGCGCGAGGTCGCGATTGCTGAGCCCCGCTGACGAGGGAAAGTACGGTGCGAGGCGGTTGGTCACGATGAGAGCTCCTGGAACAGCATTCGGGAATAGGGATGACTCGGGCTCCGATGGAACACCGAGGTGTCGGCGACTTCGACGATCTCGCCGCGTCGCATGACGGCGACACGGTGCGCGACGTATCGCACGGCGGCGAGATCGTGGGAGATGAAGAGCGAGGCGAAGCCGTGTTCCGTCTGCAGGTCGCGAATGAGGTTCAGGATCTGCGCCTGCACCGAGACGTCGAGTGCGCTGACCGCCTCGTCGAACACGATGAACGACGGATGCGTGACGAGCGCCCGAGCAATGGAGACGCGCTGGCGCTGTCCGCCTGAGAGTTCGTGGGGGTAGCGCTCAGCGAAGGATTCGGTCAGCCCGACGTCCGCGAGCATCGAGATCGCCCGCTGCTCGTCGTCAGCTGCGCGCGAGACGACCCGCAGCGGCTCGAGCACCGAATCGATCACGCGCATCCGCGGGTCGAGTG
>JBQDJW010000194.1:0-5699 GCA_052086425.1 Pseudoclavibacter sp.
GGAGTTGACGAAGCCGATGAACGCGATGAACAGGCCGATGCCGACCGTGATCGCCGACTTGAGCGCTGCCGGCACGGCCCGGAAGATCGCGATGCGAGCACCCGTCGCCCCGAGCACCACGATGACGATGCCGTTGAGGAGGACGAGGCCCATCGCCTCGGCCCACGTGACCTGCTGCACCATCGAGACGGCGACGAACGAGTTGATGCCGAGTCCGGCCGCGAGCGCGAACGGCAGGTTCGCGACGATGCCGAACAGCACCGTGAGGAACCCGGCGGCGAGCGCGGTCGAGGTCGCGATCTGCACCGACTCGAGCGTGATGCCCGCCGCGTCGGGTCCGCCACCGAGGATCAGCGGGTTGAGCACGAGGATGTAGGAGATCGTCACGAAGGTGACGAGCCCGCCACGGAGCTCGCGGCCGACGGTCGAGCCTCTGTCGGTGATCTTGAACCAGCGGTCAACGCGTCGGAGCACGGTGTTCTGCGTCACGCCGGGAGCCTACCCGGAGCGAGCGGCACGGGCCGCCCCGTCAGTCGAGCAATCGCCCCGTCTCCGCGTCGATCGACACGATCACCTCCGAGTTCTCGCGCGCACGGACGCCGGGAACGTAGCGGACCGCGGCCAGGGTTCCGGAATGCGCGAAACGGCCTCGCCGCTCGTGAAGCTCCCAATCGACCGGCCCTTGACCGAATCCCGCGCTGATTCCGGTGAACGGCGCAAGGCCGATCAACATCGGCACCGGTCCGAGGTCGAGCACCTCATCGCCGTCGGAGGCAACGCTGATCTGCCACCGGAAGTCGCCGACCGCGGCGAAGTCCACGACTACGGTCGACGTCGCGTCGGACACGGCGGCCGACGCACGATGCATCTCGCCGTACGCGTTGTACGACACGTGCACCTTCCCCGACTCGATCCAGGCGACGTAGCCGCCGCCCTGATCACCGTGCGAGACGAGAATGCCCTCGCCGATCCCGCCCGAGAATCGCGCCTCGACCGAAAAAGAACGGATCGAGATCAGGCGCGACGACCGAAACCGCTCCAGAGTCGGCGCCCCCGGGCGAACCGTCACGGGCTGCTCGAGCGCGGCGATCGTCGACGGCCGCTGGTTGTAGAACGTGGGTTCGTCCGGGAGCGGGAACACGGCATTGTTCCAAGCGTCAGTCCGCCATCGCTCGACGAGGTCGGCGACGAGTTCCGGATGCTCACCCGCGATATCCCGAATCTCCGTCGGGTCGTCCGCCAGGTCGTAGAGCTCCCAGCCGCCGTCGTCGGGCCGAAGCACCGGCGCGACGACCTTGAACTGGCCGGAGAACTCGGCCCGCTGCTCGAGCCTGCACACGTACTGCTGCGTGCGGACCGGCTCGCTTCGCGCATCCCGCAGGATTCGTCCGAAGTTCAGGCCGTCCGGATCTTCTGTGGGGCGACCGCCCAATGAGTCAGGCCGGTCGACGCCCGCCAGGTCGAGGAGCGTCGGCGCGACGTCGGTCACGTTGACGAACGCCGATCGGATGCCGTCATCGCCGACTCCCCGCCGAAGCCCCGCGGGCCAGCCGATGATGAACGGGCTCCGGATGCCGCCCTCGTACGTTGTGCCCTTGTACCGGCGGAATGGCGTGTTCGAGACGTGCGCCCACCCCTGCGGGTAGTGGCCGTGCACGCGCGGCCCGCCCATCTGGTCCACGTCGCGCGGGACATCGCGGACCCAGTCGTTCGGAAGGTCGACGTTCTTCGCGAACTGACTGAAGTAGCTGCGAGTGCCGCGCAGGCCGCCTTCGCCGGTACCGCCGTTGTCACTCGTGAAGACGAAGACGGTGTTCTCGTACTCGCCGAGCTCTTTGAGCCGCGCGACGATCCGGGCCACGCTTCGATCGATCGCCGAGACGGCGCCCGCGTAGACCTCCATGTGGCGCGCGAACAGGCGTCGGTCGGCGGCGTCGAGGTCATCCCACGGCGTGATCCCCTCACGATCCTCGGGCAGCTCCGTCCCCTCGGGAAACAACCCCGATTCCACCTGACGCTCGAATCGTTGCTGACGCACCGCATCCCACCCGTCGTCATACCGACCGGCGTGCGCCGACATGTCATCGGCCGTTGCCTGCACGGGGCCGTGAACGGCGTGGTGCGCGTAGTACAGGAAGAACGGTTGGCGGTCGCCGCCACCCTGCGTCGAATCGATCATCCCGAGGGCTTCATCGGTCAGTCGGTCGGTCAGGTAGTCGTCGTCGCCGAACTCCTCGGTCACGGGGCTGTTGTCTCGCACGATCCGGTGCGGGTGGTACATCGTCGTGAACCCATCCATCGATCCGAAATACCGCTCGAATCCGCGCTGGAGCGGCCAGGAGGACTTGTCGGCGGCGTCGTGGAGCTCAGTCTCCGGCGAGAGATGCCACTTTCCAACCATGCAGGTCCGGTACCCGGCGTGGCGGAATGACTCGGCCATCGTCGGCATGTTGCTCGGCAGCCGCATGCTCACGCCCGGGTACCCGGGGTCGATGTGCGAAACGTGGCCGAAGCCCGCTCGGTGAGGATTGACGCCCGTCATGAGCGCTGCCCGGGTCGGCGAGCACAGCGGCGTCACGTGGAAATTGGTCAGGCGAAATCCGCCAGACGCGAGCTCGTCGATGGCCGGCGTCGGGATTTCGCTTCCGAATGGGCCGATGTCGCTGAATCCCATATCGTCCACGAGCATCACGACGACATTCGGCGCATCCCGATCGGGCGCACGCAGGGGTTGCCAGTGCGGCTCTGATTGCGACGACCTCGTCGCAGCCACGCCCTCGAAACCGTCATACCCTCGAGGTTTCGCTCCGTCAGCACCGACGAAACGAGGGCGATTCTGTTGATTCACGATCGAGTCTCCTCCAAAGGAGCGAACGCCGAAAACGGCGTTGCTAGTGACGAATATTGGCCAGGATCTCGCTGCGCAGACCGGCGAAGCGGGGATCAGCCTTCGTGGTGATCTGATCCCGCGGCTTCTCGAGGGGGTTGCTGAGCTCGAGCTTGACCGACGCCGGGCGGTGCGAGAGCACGATGACCCGGTCGGCGAGATAGGCCGCCTCGTCGACGTCGTGCGTCACGAAGAGAATCGCGGAGTTCACGCGCGCATGCACTTCGAGCAACAGGTCCTGCAGTTCCGCGCGCGTCTGCGCGTCGACCGCGGCGAACGGCTCATCCATGACGAGAAGCGGCGCGCCGTACGCGAGCGCGCGGGCGATCGCGACGCGCTGCTGTTGCCCGCCCGAGAGCTGCCACGGGTACGACGCCCCGAACTCGCCGAGTCCGACATCCTCGAGGGCGGCGTCCGCGCGGTCGCGACGCTCCGACGCGGTCAGCCCGAATCGGAGGAGAACGAGCTCGACGTTCTCACGAACGCTCATCCACGGTGGGAGCGAACGGCTGTAATCCTGGAAGACGAACGCCAAGTGCTCCGGCGGCCCGACGACGGGCTCACCCTCCAGATGAACCGTGCCGGTATCGATCGGCTGAAGCCCGCTGATAGAGCGGAGAAGGGTCGTCTTCCCGGCGCCAGACGGACCGAGGATGCACACGAACTCGCCGGGCATCACGGAGAACGAGAGGTCTTTGAGCACGTCGAGTTTGCCGGATGCGGTGTCGAACGACTTGCGCACCGAGTCGACGGCCAGAGAGGGCTGCGTCACGAGTTTGCTCCTTGCTGCAGGTAGAACCAGTTGAGAACTCGCCGCTCGACGATCGTGAGGAGCGACGCGAGGGCATATCCGAGCAGTGCGAACACGATCACCGTGGCCCACACCTGCGCGAAGAGGAACGATTCGCTCGCCAGCTTCAGCTGGAACCCGAGGCCGCCGGTCGCGCCGACGGCCTCGGACGGCACGAGCAGCACGACGCCGAGCGCGACGGCGTTTCGAATCCCCGCGAAGATCTGCGGCGCGGCCGCGGGCACCGCGATTCGGAACAGCCAGGTCCGCCAAGAGAGGTGGTAGATCTTGCGCATGTCGTGGAGGATCGGCTGCACGCCTTTGACGCCATCGATCGTCGAAAGCAGGATCGGCCACACCGAGCCGAATGCCAGCACGAACAGGGTCAGGGCGTCGCCCACACCGATGATCACGAGCGCCGGCGAGATGAGCAGCACCTTCGGAATGCCGCGCATGAAGTCCAGGAACGGGCGGACGGCCTCGTCGAGGAGTCGGTTCGAGCCGATCAGGATTCCCAGGGCGACACCGGCGACGATCGCGATCCCCAAGCCCTGGAGGACCAGCAGGATGCTCGGTATCAGATCCGAGAACAGCATGCTCCCGAACCAGGTCGCTCCGAGCGTCGCCATGATGTCGCCGAACGGCGGAAAGGAGAACGTCGGCCAGGCAGTCGACCAGAACCACCACACGGCGACGACCAGGATCGGGAGCCAGAGGGCGACCCCGACGTTCGTCACGATCCCGCGAAACGATGCGCCGCGCATTACGCCGCCTTCCTGTGCGATGGGTGCCACGACAAGAGCTTCTTCTCCGCAAAGAGCAGGGCCCCGTTCAACGCGACGGATACGAATCCGACCAGCAGAATCAGGGCGTACATGCGCGGATAGTCTCCGATCTGTCGGACTTGCTCGACGAGATCCCCGACGCCGGCAGCCCCGCCGAGGTACTCGGCGATCACGCCCACGATGAGGGCAAGCGATGCCGAGACCCGCACGCCAGTGACGATGAACGGCATCGCGGCCGGGAGCCGGATGCGCAGAAAGCCGGTCAGCGGATGAATCCGGTACGTGGCCTGCAAGTCGCCGAGCACCGAATCGACGCTCCTGACGCCATACTGCGACTGGATGAAGATGGGGAAGAACGCGGCGAACACGATGAGCGCGACCTTCATCGACAGCGTCGTCCCGAGCATCAGGATCAGCACGAACAGCAGCGCTGACCCTGGCGTCGCCCGCAGGAAATCGGTCATGAGGGTCGTCGACCTCGACAGAAAGCGACTTCGGCCGACCAACATCCCCAGGATCACCCCGAAGACGATCGAGATCGCCATGCCGATGATCCACCCGAGAACGGTGTTCCCGAGCGCGGCCCACGTCGACAGCTCGAGCAGCGTCGAAACGAGACGCCAGGCGACGAGGCTGACGGGTGGAAACTCTGTCGAGTTGAGGATCTCGAACCGGCTCGTGGCCTCCCAGATCAGGGCAACGACGAGGATGACGGCGACCCTGAGCGCGAAAACTTTCAGCGCGGTTCGATCGCGGGGCTTTCCCGCCTGGACGATGATCGCGGTGGTCGTCATGCTGCGGGCATCAGCGAGGCGACGTCGACCTCGGTCGTCAGGAAGCCGAACTTCTGCATCGCCTCCACCAACGAGGTCATTCCCTCTTCCGTCAACGTGGTGTCGAACGTCGGCATCCTCATGCTCGCCGCCTGCTCAGGGGTCACGTTCACGTACTCCGGCAGAGCGTCTCGAAACCGCTGCTCGTCTTCGTGGATCCACGCGAGCGCGTCTTCCAGGGCCGCATTGATCGCGGCGATGACCTCGGGGTTCTCGGCCGAGAACGTTGTGTTGGCCGCCGTGAGCCCGATGGGGGTCCGCACGGGGAATCCGCTCGAGCTGATGCGGATCACGTCAGTCGCGCCACTCCCCAGCATCATGGTGAGAAAGGGCTCGGCGACGACGGCCGCGTCGACCGAGCCGCTCCGCAGCGCCGGCATCATGTCCGGCTGGCTGATACTGAC
>JBQDJW010000195.1:0-5692 GCA_052086425.1 Pseudoclavibacter sp.
CCCGACGACGCCCCGCAGATCGTGCGCGCTCCGCATCACGCTCACCGCGAAGGACTTCGGCATCATCACGGAGCCCGGCATGGGGTACCGGCTCGAGAACGTCGATCAGTAGGGCTCACGCGACGACTCGTCGGATCCTCGGTCGGGTCGGCGTCCCGATGCTCGATGCCGTCGAACGCAACCCTGAGATTCGGGTGCGCGTTTGTGACGTCGAGCCGCCGAGTCGCGTCTTCATTTCGAGAACGTCCACTCGAAAGGAGACCGGAATGGTTGGCAAAAGAGACGTGAAGAAGGCGGCGGAGGCGACTTCCTGGAGCCCGATTCGGGTGCTGTCGGGCTGGGGCGTGCGCAGCGGCCACGGCTACACGGCCGGATTCGCGGCGATCGGAATCTCGCTCGTGTCGTGGCTGGTGTCGCGCGCGAAGAAGGACGACAGCAAGGCGCAATCAGATCGCTGGGGTCTGTTCGTCGGCCAGTGGGCGCCGACCTTCTTCGCCCTCGGCATTGCACTGAAGAACGAAGAAAAGGGGACAGCATGATCTGGGTCATCCGTATCGCTACTGTTCTCACCATCATCGGCGGCATCAACTGGGGTCTCGTCGGCGCGTTCGAGTTCAATCTGGTCGACGCGATCTTCGGCGAAGGCTCTGCCGCATCTCGCGTCATCTACGTGCTGGTCGGCATCTCGGCCCTCGTGACCATTGCGACGCTCGCGCGGCCCCGCACTGAGGTGGCCCGGTCGGCCGACGGCCACCGCTAAAAGGCGCCTTCGCGGGTGAGCCCCGGAGTCCGCTTCCGCGGTCTCCGGGGCGCACCCGCGTCTACCGGCGAGCAGACGCGCGCGCCACGACTATGGTCCGGGTGTGCGCGGCGACGTCGCCCCCATCGGTTGTCGCCCTGGCACGCGCGCGGCCATCACGCGGCCTGTGAGTCTCGCAATTGCTGTGTCAGACGGTACTGCTCTGCTTCAGGTTCTTCTGTGAACTCGAGGAGATTGCCGCTGATGTCAGCGAGTGCGTCGCGGACTTGCGCCGGGGTGACTGCGAAGAATTCGCGACGCGCGTTGATCAGGTTCGCGCGCTGTGGTGCGAAACGCCGGTGCAAATCGGCCTCAACGCCGACGGCGTCCTGGCTGAAGAAGAGCGCGTGAACGTCGAAGTTGAATGGCACGGAGGCGTCACCCAGTTCGCGGACACGGTCCATCGGGTCGAGCCGTCGCGTCATACCGATCTTCACAAGACGTTCCCCGAACGAGCCGATATTGGAGATGACATACACGTAGCCGGCGCGAATGTTCGCTTCGCGCTCCTCGACATCGTGGATGCCTTTGTCGATGGCGACGATCTCGGCCTTGAGTTTTGCGACCTCAGCCTCGTCACCCAGGGCCTGCACGGTCGCGAGGACGTTGATGTAGTGCTGCTTCTCTTTCTCGAGTCGCTCGCGCTCGGCCTCGAGTTCGCGTTCTGCTCGTGCTTGTTCACGGAGTTCGGCCTTCCGCTCGCGATCGAGCTCGCGTTCAAGCCTCTTCGTATCGAGATGCTGCACGGCGAGGTGGAGTTCGCGGAGCCGGAGTTCGATGTAGCGCGGTGCAATCTTGACTCCGGACACCTCCGTGAGTTTCTCCAGAGCGGCAGCGGACTTATAGATGCGGTCGGCGCACGCGTCGAAGTTCATTGCGCTTGCACCATCGATGATGTTCTCCACCTCAGCGTTGAAGGCGCGTATGGCGAGACGGGCATTATCCTTGACGAGCTTCGTGCGTCGGGCCTTCGTCGTCGGGGGCTCGAAATCGTCGGGCGACGATACTGCGACCGACCCGCGGACCATGCTCGTGATCTCGGCGCGTACCTCCTTGAGGTCGACTCCGAGGGCGATGCTGTCGCGGGCGGGATGATCGAAATCGTGAAGGCCGGCGGCATCATCGAGTGCTTCGCGCCGGAGCGGGCGCACTGCGTCCAGCAAGGCGTTGTACTCGGCCTCGAGTTTTTCGAGCTTTTCCCTTGCCGCGTCTTGATCGGCGTTGGTTTTCGCGATGACGTCTTCCGTCTGCCAAACTTGGGCACCGCCGTGGGCGTTGAGGAACGAGTTCAATTTCTCGTTGTCCGACTTGAGCGCACGAAAAGCTTCATTGCCTTGGTCCATTTGCTTCCGGTGCCGGGCGCGTTCATCCGCGAACCACTTCTTGAGTGTGGAGATCTCTTGATCGCGCTCAGCGATGGCGCGATCGCGAGTCATGATGTGTTGCTCGAGCTCGGCGAACTTCTTCCGCGAGATGAACATGTCGTCCTTTCTGGGGGGGGAGATCGGCATCCCGGATCGAGCCGTCCGCAATGGAAGACAAGTGCGCGAGTTCCGCGAGGCCGTCGCGACGGACGGAGAGGCGAGCTGCCTGCTGTCCGCGGCGAAGTGCTGGGGTGCACATGCTGTCGATCGTAGGGGGAGGGGCAGACATTGGCGGCTCGGCGAGGGCACCACGGTCAGAACTCTCGGCTCACGCGACCCTCGCCTCGGACCGCAGTCGCCGGTATCGGACGAAGAATCGCCTGGCGGAGTACGCGCACAGCACAAGTCCGAAGGCGGGCAGCCCAACCGGGAACACATAGAAGACCCATTCCTTGGGCCCCCAGATCACCGGAGAGACGGTGCCGTACCAGTTCTGCCCGATCTCCTGCGGCACCGAACACCACGGCAGGAACAGCAGCAGACCGATCGTCCAGCCCGCGCTCGTCGCCGTCACCGCCGCGGGTACCTCGCAGGTGCTGAACCGGCGCCCGACCCAGCCGCCGAAGACGAGACCAAGCAGTATCACGCCGAGCAACCCGACGAAGAAGCCCACGGCAACCTGTATCGGGTTCTCCCAGCTGCTGACCCAATCGACCGCGTTGAGACCGATGGCCCGCCCCTGATCGAGGATGCCGTTCGTCGAGAAACCGAACACGACGGCGAACAGGAATAGTGCGATTGCGAGCGCAGCGCCCGTGCGCGCGCCGGTCCGCATGTGCGCCCTATCCATGGCCGAATCGTAGTCGGGGCCACGAGAGAATCCACGCGCTGCGGGCGCTCACCCGAGTTCGCGACCGAGGACACGGCCGGGCACGAGCAACCGCCAGCCGCGGGGCTTGGCCGTGCGGTCCGAATGTGACTGGCCCGTTGTCATGGCCCCAGACATCAGAGATGTCGGCTCGTGGCTGCCCGGCAGCACGGTCTTACTGAGCATCAGGCCGCCAGAGCACGGATGCCGTGAAGGATGCCGGCGCCGCCAATGCGAGCCCGGACAACACGCTTCTGCAGCTCCTCCCGGTACTTCGGCGCCCCAGGCTCACCACCGGGGCAAATGAATGCCTCCTGCAAATCGGGAGGGGGACAGCCGACGACTCTGCAATCAGACCTTCTTCACCAGGATCGCAATCGACGACGCCGACGAACTGCGCGTCGCGAACGATTGGCCCTTCGAGATGCTCCTCACCCGTGAGGTCAGCACCAACGCCCTCAACTGGGCCGAGAACGGCGACGAGGCCCGAACCCCAGCCAACGATTTCGTTGGCGAGGGTTCGAGCCGTGCGTCGGGTGGGCCCGGTGGGGCTCGAACCCGTATTTGAGGCCGATGGTGACGCGGAGGCGATCCACGATCCGCACCATTCCGGGTGACTCGGGGTCTGTCGGGATGCGCCGAGTGCTACGAAAATCGGCTAGGTGTGGGCATAATGTGGGCACGACCGGCCGCCGCTCGACGATGCGCGCCCCTGCCGCAGTGGGAGTGCGAGTCAGGGGCGCTTGCCGGGTCGCTAAGGGGTGCGGTATCCGGCCGGCGAAAGCGTAGGTGCCGCAGGTGACGGGCCGGGAAACACGAAAAGACGCCCCGCGGACCTATCCCGAAGGGCAGGCACGCAGGGCGCATTCGTGTGTACTCAGTGATGAATCATTGAGTCCGCAGTGAGGTCAGTCGGCGGCGAGACGAACCGCGCCCCTCGCTTCAAGGTGAGGGGCGCGGTTTCAGGCAGCACCTGGTGCTGTCGACACCTACGTATTGCGCAACTTCGACGGGTAGACGAGGTGATCTGGATCCCACCAGAGAACGTGGAAGACGTGCTCGCGAAGAAATCCATAGAGTCGTGGCTTCGCGCCGCAACGCAGCCGCGCGATCTCCGTTTCGTCGTCGCGTTCGAGCTCTTCCAGCCTCCGTTTGGCGTTTTTTGGTATCACGTCGACCGCGTACTTCTTCCCGAGCTCACTGTCATTCGCAAAGATCTCGCCAATCCTCATCGATTCGAACGCGGCCATCTTCTCGAGGAGGTTAGCCATGTCGACTGCTGAAATTTGAGCAGGTGGCCACTGACCGCTTCGGTCGACTTCGTTGAATCGCCAGACCAGATGCCGGTGGGCAATACTCGGGTCGTCATGATTTAGAACAGGCCGCTTCGTGGAAGAGACGGCAGATTGATCGACCACGGGTGACTTGCCCGATTTTGGCCATCCACCCTCAGGGACCTCGACGCGCTTTCTCTGCGGTCTCGCTTTCCTAGCCATCTCGATGCGAGAGACCGTGGTAGTACTCGTGCATCGATGCCGTCGTGATCTCTTGGTTGCTTCGCGCACCATCTGCCACCCCGGCGCGGGCGTCGACCCAAGGGGACTCACGATGTGTCATCTCGCTCAACTGGTGCGCAGTGAACTCGCCATACGCTTCGACAATGACGTCGACGGTCGACATCTCGTCACAGTCGAGCGACGCAGGGTCGCCCGCCCAGGAGTCAACCGTGAAGCGGCCTCGATGCTGCTGATACAGCTCGTACACCACCGGGCCATTGGCCCAAGCCTCGATTCGGGCGCTAAAGAGGGGGCGCTCTTCCCAGACCAGGTGCCAAGCCTGCGCGTAGTACGCGAGCTTCTGCAGTTTCATGGCCGAAATCGGGCTCAACTGCTGCAGGATGTACGCCGCGACGTCATTCACGTTTGCCATGGCACACCTCCCAGTTATCCACAGGTTACTCACATCGGAAACCTGACTATCCACAACTGTTCCCCATGGTACGTCATGGAGTGCGGCGCCATGCCGTGGTGCCGGAATGCGAAACGCGCCCCCTCACGGGGCGCGCGGTCCGCGGTGTCGCGGTGCGTGCTCTCCCGTGAGGGGGCGCGTTGGTCATCGGGGTAGGTCGATGGGCCATGTGGGTGGCGGGGGTGGCTTCTGGTCGAAGATGTGGGCGCGGAGCGCGTGTGCGTGGGACCGGTACGCGTCGGCGCGCGCCCGCTCTTCTTCGAGGCGCTCTTCGAGGCGCGTGACCCGGACACCCTGGTCTGCCGATCGGCGGTCGGACGTCTTGCGGTAGTCGGCGAGTTCCTCCTGGAGCTGGTCGACGAGGAGGTGCGTGTCCGTGCGCGTACTTCGGCGTGCCTGGAGCACTGCCGTCAGCACCGCCGCGGCGGCGGCCATGATCGGCCCACCGACGGCGATGACCGCGACGAGCACCGCGACCGGAATTTCGCCGGTCACGACACCCAGTCGAGCTGCTCGGCGTCGACCGCGGCCCGCTCGGCGGCGATCTCGGCCGACCGGGCCTTCGCCGTCGCGGCGGTCGCGTAGCTCTCGGGCACGCCGCGCGCGAGCCACCGAAGCAGCGTGCCGACGCCAGCGATGATGCCGACGACAAGCGCCGCAGCGGCGGCGAGCGCGAGCGCGGCGAGGACGTCG
>JBQDJW010000196.1:0-5687 GCA_052086425.1 Pseudoclavibacter sp.
GTCGCGCCATGGCGAGACGGCGGCCCGTCGTAGAGGCCGTCGACGTCGGTCAGCAGCATGAGCGCGTCGGCGCGCACGAGCTGCGCCACGAGTGCGGCGAGCCGATCGTTGTCGCCGAACGTCAGCTCGTCGGGCGCGACCGCGTCGTTCTCGTTCACGACCGGTACGACGCCGGCCGAGATCAAGCGCTCGAAGACACGCACGGCGTTGCGGTAGCGCGAGCGGCGGAACGTGTCTTCCGCGGTCAACAGGATCTGCCCGACGGGGACGCCGTGGGCGGCGAAGGCCTCGGTATAGCGCGCGATGAGCAGGCCCTGCCCTACCGACGCGGCCGCCTGCGCGCCCGCGAGGTCGCGCGGCCGGCTCGTCATGCCGAGGGGCCCGCGCCCCGCGGCGATGGCGGCCGAGGTGACCAGCACGATCTCTTGGCCCGCCGCACTCCGCTCGGCCAGCGCATCCGTGACCGCAATAAGGCGATCGACGGCGAGCAGCCCGTCGGGCTCGGTGAGCGACGACGAGCCAATCTTGACCACGACGCGGCGAGCCGAGCCGAGCTCGCCCGCCTCGACGATCGGGGTCACTCGTCACGCTCCTCGTGAGACGCGGACGCCGCCCGCAGATCGTCGCTGTCCGGCAGCGTGATCGTGCCGGTGCGCGGGGCGCCGTCGAGCGAATGGTCCTGCTCGTTGACCGAGTCGGCCGCGACGTCTGCGACGGACTCGCCGGCGTAGATCCGCTCGAACAGGTCGAAGGTGCGGTCGATGTCGTGCGCCTGCACCTGGCGCAGCCCTTCGCGCCCGAGCTTGTTGCGCATCTCGGTCGGGGCGCGCAGCACCCACTCGAGCCGCACCGCGAGGTCGGCGGCGTCGCCCGGTTCGAACAGCAGGCCAGTCTCTCCGTGGTGCACGAGGTGGGGCAGGGCCATTGCGTTCGCGGCGACGACCGGGAGGCCGGACGCCATCGCCTCCATCGTGGCGATCGACTGCAGTTCGGCGGTCGACGGCATCGCGAACACGGTCGCGCTGGTCAGCATGCGCCGCAGCTCGGCGTCGGTCGCGAGCCCGTGGAACGTGACACGCTCGGCGACACCCAGCTTCACCGCGAGGCGCTGCAGCGCGTGGAACAGGTCTCCTCCGCCGACGATGTCGAGGTGCGCGTCAAGGTCGCTCGGCAGGCGGCGGAACGCCTCGAGCAGCACGTCGATGTGCTTCTCGCCCGTGATGCGGCCGAGGAACAGGATGCGGTTGCCGGTCTTTTCGCCGAAGTTCGCGGTGTAGTCGGACGTGCGTAGCCCGCACGAGATGGCGAGCACGTCGCGCAGGCCGCCGTTCGATTCGAGGAACTCGGCGGCGCGGCGGGTCGGTGTCGTGACGGCGGCCGCACGGCGCAAAGTCGCGCTCGCGTCGCGCCACCAGATGCGCGACGCGGCGGGCCGCACGAACGCAGGCAAGCCGGAGTGCTCGATGAGATTCTCGACCATGAGGTGGTTCGTCGCGATGACTCGCAGGCCACGCTTCGCCGCTTCGATCGAGAAGGCCCGGCCGAGCACGACGGCCGACTGGAAGTGCACGACGTCGGGCTGCACCTCGTCGAGGATGCGTCGCGCGTGGGCCCTCGCCCGCCACGGTAGAACGAATCGCAGCCAGTCGTGCTTGAACCACCGGTACGACCGCACCCGGTGCACCGTGACGCGCTCCCCGTCATAGGTCTCGGTGAGACGACCGTGCCGACGGCTCGCGGCGGGGGCGACCACGTGTACGTCGTGGCCGCGGCGGGTCATGCCGACCGCGAGGTTCTCGGTGAACTTCGCGGCGCCGTTCACGTTCGGAGGGAACGTGTCTGCCGGGATCATGATGGTCAGGCGGTCACGCCCGCGCGCTTCGTGATGTGCGTGGTCGGGTGTAGGTGCCTGCACGAACGTCCTCACATGCGTTTGCGCCCTGGCCACGTCGAGCCCGCGGGCAATATCGATTGGCAGCCTAACCGTTCGCCGAGGACTGCTCGGGTGACGACCTGCCGAGCGCGCGATTCTTGGTCGCCTCGAGCTCGGCGGGCGTCTGGCCGCGCTCGAGCAGGAATACCCCCGAGATCGCGATGCCGCCAGCGAGGACGAACAGCACGAAGACCCATGGTGGCGCCCCGCCGACCTCCTGCAGCACGGCGATGCCGATCACGACCGCGACGATCGGATCGACGACCGTGAGGCCCGCGATCACCATGTCGGGCGGGCCCGACGCGTACGCCGTCTGAACGAAGTACGCGCCCGCGGCGGTGCCGACGATGATCCCGACGATGCAGATGATCGTGAGCCACTCGACGTTGCCGTGCTGGATCCGGTTGATCGTGATCTTCGCGAGCGTTGCGACGAAGCCGTAGATGACGCCGGCACCGACGACGTAGAAGATCGCCTTCGAGCGCCGTCGAAACGCGATGAACAGCGCCGCGTACACGCCGATGACGGCGACGAGGATGACGAGAACGATACCGATCTGAAGTTGGGTGACCGTGACCTGAAGCGAGTAGAAGCCCGCGATCGTCACGAAGGCGCCGACGCCGAGCACGCACATTGCCACGGCGATCCATTTGCCTGGAGACAGAGGTATTCGGATGCGCCTCGACGTCACGAGCGTGGTGATCACGAGCGAGACGACGCCGAGCGGCTGCACGATGACGAGGGGCGCGAGCGCCAGGCTGCCGAGCTGCATGAGGATCGCCAGCCCGAGCATGAGTGTGCCGGCGATCCAGCTCGGGCGCGTGAGGAGCCGCATGAGGTGCCTGGCGGAGAGGCCGTGGTCCGCCTGGTGGGCGCTCGCCGCCTCCACCTTCGTCACGCCGCGGTGCTGGTAGATCGCCCCGAACGACATGAACACGGCGCCGAGTAGGGCGAGCGGGATGCCGAGCATCTCGAACGGCGTGAGACCGGCGACTTGCTGGAGCACCTCGTCGCCGCCCGGGAACGGCACCGGTGTCGGTGTCGGCCCGGTTGATGCGAGTGAGCCTGCAACGCGATGCACGATGGGCGAGTCTAGTGCGCCGATACGCTTGCAGAATGGCAATCCTCCCCATTCGCATTTACGGCGAGCCCGTGCTCCACGAGCCCGCCGAGCCGGTCGGCGACGTGACCGGCGAGATTCGCGACCTCGTGCGCGACATGTACGAGACCATGGATGCCGCGCCGGGCGTCGGCCTCGCGGGCCCGCAGGTCGGCGTCGGCAAGCGCCTGTTCACCTACGGATACATCGACAACGACGGAACGGTGCACCGGGGCGTCGCGATCGACCCCGTGCTGTGGCACTCGCCGACCATTCCGACGTCGATCGGGGAGCTCGACGACGAGACGGAATCGGAGGGCTGCCTCTCGTTCCCCGGCGAGCGCTACCCGCTGCGTCGCGCCGAGTCGGTGCTCATGCGGGCGCGAAACCTCGACGGCGAGGAGTACGAGACCGAGGCCTCCGGATGGTTCGCGCGCATCCTGCAGCACGAGTACGACCACCTCGACGGCGTCATCTACGCGGACCGGCTCGAGCACCCCTGGTTCAAGGACGCATTCAAGACGATGCGCAAGCGATCGTGGGGCGGGCCGGGGAAGTCGTGGCTCCCCGGCCGCGACGACCTCGAAGGCTGAGGCGCAGCGCTAGCCCTGGCCGCCCATGCCGTCGAACGGCGACGGCTCGCCCATCCCGTTGTCGGTCGGCGGGCCGTCGTGGCCGCCGAAATCGGAGTCGCCTCCGCTGCCGCTTCCGCCCATCCCGGCGCCGCCGCCGGAACCGCTGCTGCCGCCCGGCCCCGAAGCGCCGCCACTCCCCGAACCCGAGCCGCCCTGCGAACCGCCGCCAGAGCCACCGTCGGCTTCGCCATCACCCGCCGAGATGACGGGAACCGCGACGACGGGGGCCGGGCTCGGGTTGCCGACGCCGGCATCCTCGGTCGAGGGCGCCTCCTCCGGGCCGTAGCCCGGCACCTCGATGGGTGCAGCCGGCATGCCGGGCAACGACGGAAGATCGGTGATCTCGACGTCTTCATCTCCATCGGCGTACCGCTGCAGGAACGCCAACGGGTCGCGGTGCACGTCGTCGACGATCGTCTCGAGGTGCAGGTGCGGGCCGGTCGAGGCCCCCGTGTTGCCGACGGAGCCGATGCGGTCGCCCGCCTTCACCTCGTCGCCGACGGCGACCGTGATGCTCTGGTAGTCGAGGTGCCCGTAGACCGACTGAACCGTCTGTCCGTCGATCTGATGCTCGATGACGACGTGCAGGCCGAGCCCGCTGCCGTTCGTGTAAACCGCTTCCACGACGATGCCGCCGGCGATCGAGCCCACCGGTGTCCCGGTCGCCGCCCCGAAGTCGAGCCCGCGGTGGTTCGACGAGCATCCGGAGCATGGCGACACTCGCCACCCGAAACCGTCCGTGATGTTCTGGTCGCCCTGCGCGAGCGGCCACTGCACACCGAACGTCGTCGCGCGATCTGTCACCTTCGTGGGAGTGGAGTGGCCCGGGCCGAACGCGCCGCCCGATGCGGCGTAGGCGGGGGCGAACGCTCCGGTCAGCACGAGCGCGCCTGCCGTCAGGGTCACCAGGGCTGCCCGCGACGTCACGCGGCGCGGCGTGAACGCGGCCGCGCGCGACATGGTGGCGGCGATCAGTGTGGTCGATCGGTGGTCGGTCACGAGGCGAGGAGCCCTTCCTCCGAGCACGCGCGGCGCCAGATGCGACACCCGCAAGACTCGAGAACGTTGAGTGCGATGAGCTGGTTATCGAGCCGATCGGTGACGCATAAGACCGGCTGAATGACAAGCCTGGCGGCCGAACGTGAACGGAAGGTTGTCGATCTGGACAGTCACGTGAATTCTTGGCGACGGCCCGGCCTCAGACGAGCGGCCACGGGTAGCGCATCCCGGTGGGATCGACCGGCAACCTGCTCGTCGCGAGCACGTAGCGAGCCCTCCCCCGAAGCGCTCGAAGCTCGTCGTCATCGAGCAGTTCGCGCACGCCCTCCGGCACCTCGTCGAGGAGCCCCGAGACGTCGTCGACGAGGTCATGCGCGATCACCTCGCCCGCGAAATCCCAGATCACGGTGCGCAGTTTGAACTCGGCGGCGAAGCAGAGCCCGTGATCGATGCCCCACACCCGGCCGTCGAGACCACGCAGCACGTGACCAGACTTGCGGTCCGTGTTGTTCGCGATGAAATCGAACACGGCGAGGCGACGCAGGTCGCCGTGCGTCTCGGGAGCATCCGCGAACATCGTGAAGTAGTGCTCAGCCGGATCGGTCTCGATGAACTGCTGCAGCGAGCCGACGCCGAACGGCAGGTCCTCGCGCACGATCGTGCGGGGCACAACGCCCCACCCCAGGTGCTCGCTCAGCAGGTACGCGGCGCGCTCGCGCCGGTACAGCCCCGGCTCGAAGTCGCGAAGCGGGCGTTCGCCGAGCTCGGGCTTGTAGACCGCGAGGGTGCTGTCGTCGCCGTCGGCGAGCTCGACGAGGAAGGTCTCGTTGCTGCTGTCGGCGAACTGCCCCACGAGCTCGGCCGCGCCGACGCGCAGCGGGTCGTTCACTGCTGCCGCGGGCTCGGGCGTCGTCACGTGAGGCCCCAAAAAGCTCTAGCAGCTAGGACACCGGAGGTGGCTGCATGAACACCTTGACCCCGGTCGCGCGGGCGTCCTGCGCGTTTGAGATAGGGGTGGGGG
>JBQDJW010000197.1:0-1183 GCA_052086425.1 Pseudoclavibacter sp.
CGCCTCGAGCTTCGGCCCCTCGACCTCGAGCAGCGCGAAGTCGCGCAGCCATCGCTCGGGCGTGAGCGCCGGGAAGTCGGAGCCGAAGAGCATCTTGTGGTTGAGGTAGCTGCGCAGTGCGCGCTTGAGGCCGTCGCCGAAGTACTTGGGTGACCAGCCCGAGAGGTCGATGTAGGCGCCGGGCTTGTGGGTCGCGACCGACAGGGCCTCGTCCTGCCACGGCACGCTCGGGTGGGCCATGATGATCGTCAGATCGGGGTGCCTTGCAGCAACCTCGTCGAGCAGGATCGGGTTCGACAGCCCCAGCTTGAACCCGCCGCCGCCCGGCATGCCCGCGCCGACGCCGGTCTGGCCGGTGTGCGACAGGATCGGCAGGCCGCGCTCCTCGATCGCCGAGAACAGGGGCGTGTACGCCGGGTCGGACGGGTCGAAGGCCTGGACGGTCGGGTGGAACTTGAACCCGCGCACGCCGAGGTCGTCGGCCTGCCGCTTCGCCTCCTCGACGGCGGCCTCGCCCTGCAGCGGGTCGACCGTTCCGAAGGGGATCAGCACGTCGTTGTTGCGCATGGCGCCCTCGACGATGTCGTCGGTGCTGTTGGGCGCGTGCTCGAGGTTCGTCGTCGCGTCGACCGTGAACACGACCGCAGCCATGCCGGCGTCGCGGTAGCGCGCGGCAGTCTCGTCGACGTCGATCGGCGGAGCCGAGTCGCCGAAGTAGCGGCCCATCGCCTCGATGATGCGCTGCGGCGACGCGCGCCGCCCGGAATTGTCGATCTGCACGTGCACGTGCACGTCAATCGCGCTCACCGCCGCGGGATCGATGCCGGGTTCGTAGCGGGTCATTGCTGCTCCTTATATATCTGTGCGGCGGTGTGCGCGGCGCTGTGTGCGGCGGTGCAGGTCCGCACTGGTCGCGGGGGTACTGCGGCGCATCGGCGCTGCTGCGCACGCGGTGCGATGGCTCAGGATGCGGCGGGGGCGCCGGCGTCCGCGTCCATTCGCGAAACGAGGTCGCGCATCCGTTTCATGTCGATCTTACCGTGCGGGGTGCGGCCGAGCGATTCGACGAACGCGACGACTTTCGGCTTCTTGTATCCGGCGATGAGGGTGTCGAGGTGGGCCGAGAGCTCGGCCTGCACGATGGTCGCGCCGTCTTCGAGCGCGACCACCGCACCGACGCGTT
>JBQDJW010000197.1:1193-5685 GCA_052086425.1 Pseudoclavibacter sp.
AAGACCTTCTCGCCGCCCGTGTTGACGACCGAGCTGCCGCGGCCGAGCAGTTCGATGTAGCCGCCCTCGAGCACTTCTGCCATGTCGCCCGGCATGACGTACCGAACCCCGCCGATGACGGGGAACGACGCGCGCGTCTTCTCCTCGTCGCCGTAGTAGCCGCTCGAGAGCGTGCCGCGGAAGGCGAGCGTGCCCTTCGACCCCGGAGTGTCTTGCACCTCGCGCAGCTCGTCGTCGAGCACGGCCGCGCCCGGCATGAGCTGGAATCGGCCAGGGAGGTCGTCGACCGAACGCGTGACGTTGACGGCGAATGGTCCGCCCTCCGTCGCGGCGAGCAGATCGAGGATCTCGAGGTCGCCGATGGAGTGCAGTCCCCGCTTGACCTCTTCGCTGAAGCGCATTCCCGAGCTCATGATCGACGTGACCGTCTCGAGCCGGGCACCCTGGCGTTCGGCCTCCTCGACGATCGGCAGCGCAACGACGTCGCCCGCCACGATCACGCGTGTCGCGCGGAACTCGTTGGCGAGAAGCAGCCCGTCGGCCACGTCGAGGCGTCGCCCCTCCGGAATGATGATCGAACCGCCGACGGCGAGCGCGTTGAGCCCGTTGAAGAGCGCCGTGCCGTGCATGAAGGGTGCGAGCGGCAGCACGGCGACGCGTGGCGTGCCAACCGCGAGGGCGATTTCGACGGCCTCGTCGAGCGTCTGCGGCGACGGCAGTCCGATCGAGCCGTAGATCGAGTAGTCCTGAATATCGAGGATCAGCTCGGCCGGCCACACGACCGCCTTCGGCCGCCCGGTCGTGCCGCCCGTATAGATGCGCAGCTCGCCGCCCTCCGGCGGCGACGCGGGCAACGATCCGCCGGCTGCAGCGATCTCGGCGTACGGCACGGTCGCGGCCGGCGTCTCACCGTCGCCGTCGTCGACGCACACGAGCAGGCCAGGGGCGTTCTCGCCCGCGAGACCCGCAGCATCCACCATGACCGAAGCGAGCGAGCTCGGGAAGAGCATGGCCGATGGCCGCGAGTCGTCGATGAGCTCGGCCAGCTCGGGCGCGCGGAACCGGAAGTTCACGAGCACAGGGGCGATGCCGCTCGCGAGGCACGCGTAGAGCCCCACGAGGTATTCGGGTCGGTTGTGCATCGCGATCATGACCGAGTCGCCCGCGCCCAGCCCGGCGAGGCGGAGGCGCTCCGAGAGCGCCCCCGCCTCGGCCGCGAGCTCGCGATAGCTCAGCGTGCGCGAACGGGTGACGACGGCGTCGCGCTCGGGGTCGCGCTCGCCGATCGCCTGCCAGATGGAGGTGTAGTGGCCGTACAACGCTGTCCCGGCCTTCGCCTAGTGGCTCTTCTGCGGGCCAGAGGGCTGCGCCAGCTCGGCGAGCTGCTCGCGCCACGCCGCGTCGATGCCGGCCGCACTCCAACCGCCGTCGTTGTCGGCCGTGCTGAGGGGCGCCGGGTGCGAGTAGAGCGTCAGGCGATCGCCGCCGATGCCGATGGCCTGACCGGTGACCTCCTGCGACGCCTCGCTCGCGAGCCACACGATGAGCGGGGAGACATCATCGGGGCTGCCGAGCGCGTGGTCGCGACGGTATTCGGTCGGGATCGGCTTGCCGGCGACGAAGTCCTCGTACACCTGCGTGTAGGCGGGGATCGTGGCGGTCATCGGCGACAGTGCCGTCGGAATGACCGCGTTCGCGGTGATGTTCGCGCGGGCGAGTTCGAGCGACATCGTGCGCGCCATCGCGACGAGTCCGGCCTTGACCGACGCGTAGTTCGTCTGGCCGAAGCTGCCGAACTGGCCGGCGGGCGAACCGATGAGGATGATGCGGCCGCCCTCGGCCTGCTCGCGCATCGCGATCGCCGCGGCGCGGGCGCAGGTGAACGAGCCGCGCAGGTGCGTCTCGACGACGAGGTCGAAGTCGTCGTCGCCCATCTTCCAGAGCACGCGGTCGCGCAGCACGCCGGCGTTGGCGACGAGCACGTCGATACGCCCGAAGGTCTCCTTCGCGGCGGCGACGAGCGCGTCGGCCGTCTCGGTCGGGCCGACGGGCGCGACGACGGCGACGGCCTTGCCGCCCGCCTGCTCGATCTCGGACACCGTCTGCGCGGCGGTTTCGGCGTTGACATCGTTGACGACGACGGATGCTCCCGCCGCGGCCAGCGCGAGCGCGTACGACTTCCCGAGGCTCTGACCTGCGCCCGTGACGATGGCGACGCGGCCGTCGAGGCGGATCTCCTCGGCGCTCATCGAGCGGTGCCGATCGTGGCGGTGCGGACTGCGGCCGATGCGTGCGGCATGAGAGCTCCCTCGCTCGATGGTCGGTTCGACAACGATGATCGCGCACGTCCCGGCGCGACATCCGTGATTCAGGTTATCTGAAATACGCGAGTCGGCAACTCGTTTGTCGCTCAGTGGCAAGTCGTTCAATCCGCACCGACGTCGGCACGGACGTGGACACCACGGTTGGCGGTGTCACGGCATCGCCCGGCTCAAATCGGCGAGTGGGCGCGGAGCGTCTCGCCGACGTCGTGCACGGTCCGCAGGATCGAGCCGTCCTTGTCGAGCGCCCCGATGAGCCCCTCGATCATGGGCTGGACGAACTGGTCCATGTCATTGAGCATGAGCGGCTCGTCACCGATCGGTTTGTCCGTGGCCGCCGTGCGCGCGGCGACGTAGAGATCGGCCGTCGCGGGAGACAGGATCTCCCTGGCGTCGTAGCTGCCGGTCAGCGTGAACGCGCGCAGCTCGATCGACTGCACCGCGAAGAACAGCGACACCGCGAGGAAGTGCGAGAACACGTCGAGGGTCTCGCGTGCCAGGTTCGACGAGTTCATCGCCTGCGAGTTGATGTTCTGATTGAACTGCTCGGCGTGCGTCGGGTATCGGTCGGCGATCGACTGCCCGTAGAACGCCATGAGCGGCATCATCTGGTTCGTCGCCACCTGGAGCGACTTCAGCCCGACACTCATGCCGTCGGTGTTGCCCGTCAGCGACGGCGGGAGGCCGTGGTTGAACTCGGGCGAGACGAGCAGGGCGATCTGCACATCGATGTGCTTCGCGAGCATGCCGAGGTGGTATCGCAGCTGGTCCATCGCCACGCTCGTGTACTGCGCGAGGAAGTTGCCGGTGTGCAGGATCTCGCCGCTGTCGGGGTCGACGAGCGGGTTGTCGTTCGCACTGTTCGATTCGACTTCGATCTGGCGCTTGACGAGGGCGAGCCCATCGACGATCGGGCCCGTGTACTGCGGCAGGCAGCGCAGCGAGTATCGGTCCTGGATCAGCACGCCCTGCGGCCGGTCGCGGTCGCCGCCGTCTTCCTTGCGGATGACGCGCGATCCCTCGACGAGGCCGCGCATGAGCTCGGCGGTGCGAATCTGGCCCGGATGCGCCTTCATCTCTTGCACGAACGGCGCGAAGCTCTGATCGGTCGCGAGCAGCGACTGCGCGAACAGCGCGTGCACGCCGAACGCGACCGACACGAGGTCGAAGGCCCGGTCGACGGCGTTCGCAGCGACGCCGGTCGAGACCCCGGTGCCGTTGTTGAGCGCCAGGCCCTCCTTCGGCAGCAGGTCGATGGGCTCGAGACCGAGACGCTCGAGGGCTGTCAGGGAGTCGAGCTCTTCGCCCTCGAAGTCGACGAGGAACCCGGCATCGAGCCCGAGGATCGCGCCCGCGATGTAGCTGAACGGCACGAGGTCGCCGCTGGCCCCGATCGAGCCGCGCTGGTAGACGTGCGGGGTGGCGCCGGAATTGAGGAAGGTCATGTAGCGCTCGATGATCTCGATGCGGATCGCGGAGGCGCCCTTGACGAGCGAGTTCGCCCGCAGCAGCATGGCGGCGCGAACATCGGCGGCGGGCAGGCGCGGACCGGTCGCCGTCTTGTGCTGCCAGATCGCCAGTCGTTGCAGCTCGCCGAGCTGGTCGGCGGGCACGTGCGTGTCTGCCATCGCGCCGAACAGGGTCGAGACGCCGTAGATCGCCTCGCCCCGCTCGAGCGCCTCGCGCACGACGGCGCGCGAGCGCTCGATCCGATCGCGCACGGCCGTATCCGCGGTGATTTCCACGCGTTCGCCGCCGACGACCGCGGCGATCTGTTCGATCGTGAGGTCTGCTCCCGAAATGGCGATGGTCATCGTCGATCCATTCTTTCGTCGTTGAACTTCCCGGCGCGAAGCCAGTGCGGTCACCTCTGATCGTGCCGCTCGGTCGTCGCGAAGAGAAACAGCATTTCGCGCACGACTCACAACTTGCAGCTGTATATGCGGTCGATGCAGGTGCGACTGACGCGACTCCGACGAAGTACGCCCGTCGAGCCCGTCGAAACGAACCCTTCGACGAACTCAGGGACCCTTCTGCGGGTCAGAACACCGGATGTTCGATGGCGTTGACGAGATCGGTCTCGCGCGCGATGACCCGGCGCGCCCCGTCGGCGAACGCGCGCACGAGCGGGTCTTCGCGCTCGGCGCGCCAGACGACGGCGCCCACTGTCG
>JBQDJW010000198.1:0-5676 GCA_052086425.1 Pseudoclavibacter sp.
CGATCCCGTACACGACATGCGCAGCAGCCACCGCCTCGACCGGTGAGAACTCACCACGGATGGCAGCGAATGCCGCGATCAGCGCACCCAGCGCGCACCCACCGCCGGTGATCTTCGTCAGCGGCAGATCGCCGTTTGAAACCCGGAGGATGCGCTCACCGTCGGTGACCAGATCCACCGGCCCAGACACCGCCACGACTGTGCGCAGGTCTCTCGCCAACCGCATCGCGATCGGTGCGGCCGCCTCGGTCTCATCCGCACTTTCGACGCCCTTGCCACCCGTTCCGGCCCCCGCGAGCGCGAGGATCTCGGAGGCGTTGCCCCGGATCGCGAACGGGTGCTGGGCGGCGAGCTTCTCGGCGAGAGCTGTCCGGATGGGCAGCGACCCGATCGCGACCGGATCGAGCACCCACGGCGTGCCCGCATCGTTCGCCACGGCGACCGCTTCCTCGGACGCCGCACGCTGCTCCGGGATCGGCGTTCCCAGATTCACCAACAGGCCCCCGGCGACACGGGCGAACGGTCCGGCCTCGCCGACGATGTCGACCATCGCCGGTGCCGCGCCGATGGCCAGCAAGGTGTTCGCGGTGAAGTTCGTGACCACCGAGTTAGTGATGCACTGCACCAACGGGGTCTGCGCCCTCAGCTCACCGAGCAGAACCGCGGATGATGAGACAGACATGAACTCTCGCTTTCTTCCACTGCGAAAGAAAGTCGATCACCATGACGGCACGCCGAAAGCGGACACCTGGATCGGTATCTCGAACGCGCTGAAGTCATCCGGACATTCCCTTCGCCAGTACGAACTGGATCAGGTTCGACGGGTGTGATCTCAGCCGCTGGGTGCGGCACCCCGTGTCACTGCCCACTACCCTAACGCATTCGGCCACAACTGGGAGCACTCCCGTGGAACGCTAGGGCCGCCGATGGTCAGGAGCATGGCAGATCCTGGCGGGGGCTGTCGACGGTGATTCGCCGACACTGAACCAGATCGGTGCAGCCCACGGTGTCAGGGACCATATAGAAAGATCAAATACCAACACGGGCAGCCGACCACGGCCCCATCCTGGTACAAAACCATGCGGTCGGCAGGAGCACGGAGACGCTGAGGACTACCAGCCTCTGAGGGGCTCCGGGTGAGATCGGCCGGCGGCATCGGCGCCCTCCACTCCTGCTGCACGGAACCCGCACCTCCGTCAGTACACGAAAAAAGCGGCGGGAGTGAACGCAAGACCTCGGATAAACGTTCCCTCGCAAAGAGCCAGCGACCGATGAGCAGCACAAATCCTCGGTAGACTGGTGTGACGTGACACGGGGTGCTGCACGGGATCTGCGGCTGAGATCACACCCGTCGAACCTGCTCTAGTTCGAACTAGCGAAGGAATGTCCAAGTGAGTGCTTCCACCTCTCCGTCCCGTCCGATCGTCGCGACGATCGCAGCAGTCATCCGTGGCGGCGACGTGCTGCTGGTGCGTCGCGCGAACCCGCCAGATGTCGGGCGGTGGGGCTTCCCTGGGGGGAAAATCGAAACCGGCGAAACAATTCAGCAAGCCGCCCTACGCGAGTTGCATGAGGAAACCGGCGTGCACGGTGAGGCACGCGAGGTGTTCACCGCTGTCGATGCCTTCCATCACGACGACTCCGGCACCCTCCTCCAGCACTTCGTCCTCGTCGCGGTGCGGTGCGACTGGCGAACCGGGGTACCCGTGGCAGCTGATGACGCGCTGGAAGCACGCTGGTTTTCAATCGAAGACCTCGAACACGGAGACCTTGCACTCAGTCTTGATGTGCGCGAAGTTGCCGAGACTGCCTTCCGGCTCGCGCAAAGCTCTTGAACTATCTCAATACGTTTGAATGATACCGAACGACGGAAAGAGGACAACTACTTTTGGAACCGCACGGGGTTCCTGGTAGATGCAGTGCGACACAATGCGGGTTCTGTCAGTTGATCGTTTCGTGACGATCCCAGAAGTCTCGCAGTCGCATAGCGAGAGATTCAGGGCGTTCTTCCGGTACGAAATGCCCGCAGTTCTCGATGATGCCACCTTCAAGGAGAGACGTGCTATCTCGGGTTTCTTCGACGTAGTCTCTCCACTTACTCAGCACTGGAGCTTGGGCCGCGAGCCCGTGATCTCCCCAAAGGGCCAACGTGGGAACGGTGACCCGGTACCCCACCTGATGGTCGTGTTCATCGTGATCGAGGTCTTCCCAGGTCGCTCGGTAGTCCTCGAATCCCGCATGCATTGCGCCCGGTTGCTTGAAGGACTCGATGTAGTGACCGATCATCGGTTCGAGACGGTCGCGCCGCAGTGTCCATCGATGGAATAAATAGCGAAGATACTCTTCTTCCCGACCAGATGTCATTGCCTCGGGGAGGTCGTGCTGCATATGGAAGAGCCAGTGGAAAAATCCGGCCGCCGTCGCGGTATCGGATTGGAACATCGCATGCGTGGGCACGACATCCAAGACCGCGAGCGTCCTGATCCGGTCAGCCTGGTCGAGCGCGAACCTGTGCGCTACTCGTGCCCCACGGTCGTGGCCGACCACATGGGAACGTTCGACGTCGAGTGCGTCGAGAAGTTCCACGATGTCGGCAGCCATGCGACGTTTGGAGTACCCGCCCTGGGGCTTGTCGCTGAGCCCGTAGCTGCGCAGATCGGGGGCGATGACCCGATAGGCGTCTGGCAGGAGCGGGGTGAGCTGATCCCAGCAGGCTGAGGTTTGCGGCCAGCCATGCAGGAGCACGACCGTCGGAGCATTCGGGTCAGTGTTCCCTGACAGCGTGTAGTGCAGGCGAATCGAAGGCAAGCTCAGAACATCAATCACAATTCGATACTAACCGCATAAAAGGGTTAGCTCATAGAATGAGGTCTGTGACTGCATCACAGCGTTTCGAGCCTTGGCTGTTCTACGGCGGATCAGTGGCGCTCGATTTCGTCAACACACTGCGAGACCGGGCTACGACGCCCCGCGAGACACTGACCTCCCCGGAAACACTGAGGGTGTGGGCAGGGCAAGCCCGGCTCGTTCCACCTGAATCTGGGTTCGGCGTCGAGACCTCCATCACGGACCAGGATCTGAGCGACTGCCTTGATCTGCGTGAGAGTATTGATGCCTTGCTTGTCCCTCAAACAGCGCTGCATTCGCGGCACATTTTGCTGGTCAACCGATGGGCTGCTGCGGCTCCGCGTCAGGAGATTGACGAATCAGACCCTGAGTTGGTCATAACCAAAATGGCATCGATAGAGAACGTGTTTGGAGTGCTCGCGGCAGATGCAATCTCGATTATTGCCCAAGGAGAACAGTCACGGATCAAGGTGTGTTCGCACCAGAGGTGCGGAATACGTTTTATCGATCGGTCACGCTCGCAGCAGCGCCTCTGGTGTTCCATGCAACGATGCGGCAACCGCGCTAAGGTCGCCCGCCATGCCGCCGGGCGAGACAACAAGTCTTAGCTCAGGCTGTCGGTAAGGTTGTGAACAGAAAGCACCGATCAGGACCGTGTTACTTTTGCAGGCCCACGGGGTTCCTTCCTCGGTGTAATACCGCGTCAACGGTGTCGAGAGAGAGCGGTCGTCATCGATCGCGTCGGTGAGCGCGCCAAGCTTCGCTGGCGGAGTAGCGGACGGTGGTTGGGGCTGGCGGTCAGGTGTACGTGATCGACGGTGGTCTGCCGCCCCTGATGAAGTTTCCGAGGTAGGCGACCACGCGGTCTGCTTCGGAGCCGAATGGGTTGTCGGTGACCATGTACGTCCAGGTCGATGACGGGCGGCGCAGGCCGAGATCGCCGAGGGTTGTGGCGTCGTCGGGTGCGTTGTCGAGAACCCGCCGGACTGCTGCGAGGGCGTCGGGGCCGAGGCTGCGGAACGAGTCGCCGGCGATTCGATTGAACTCGTCCAGCGGGTTCTGCCTACCCAGAACTCGCAGGTGGATGCCCTCGCGGACGGCGGCGAGGTGGTTCAGGTGATCGGTCCAGGCGCGGTCGAGCTGGTAAAGCACGACTTCCGTGGCGAGGCGGCGACGTTGCGCCGCCCATGCGCCCGCCCGGCCGGGAGCATCCGTGAAGACCTGCTGGAGGTAGTCATCGAGCGCGTCGGGTTCGGTGAGGAGGCGTTCGCGGGTATCCAGGATCGCCTGTCGATGCTGGTCGGTCATGGTGTGGTAGCTGCGGGTGGTGCGGTGCAGCTGCAGCAATTTGCCCTCGGCGACGCGCTGCGAGTGCTCGTAGAGACGCGCGAACTTCCGGTCGCCGATGAGCCCGTCTGGGGCGATGGAGCGGGGCTGGTCGCTGATGCGGAGCTGTTCGGTCACCACGTCGTCTTCGAGGCTGGTGTAGAACACGGACCTGCCGGGGTCGCCTTGCCTGCCCGACCTGCCGCGCAGTTGCCGGTCGAGGCGGGCCGAGTCGTATCGTCCGAGCCCGATGACGAGCAGGCCGCCGGTCTCGGCAGCTCCTGGACCGAGTTGGATGTCGACGCCTCGGCCGGCCATCTGTGTGGACACGGTGACCGCACCGTGCTCGCCGGCGCGGGCGATGATTTCAGCCTCGGCAGCGTCGTTCTTCGCGTTGAGTACCCGCGCTTCGACACCCAGCTCGGCGAGCAATCGGGCGAAGCGCTCAGAATCGGCCACGCTGCCGGTACCGATGAGCACCGGCTGTCCCGCATCATGGGCTGCACGCACGGCGTCGGCTGCGGCGGTGTCGCGTTGCTCGACGGTGGCGAACAGCCGGTCTGCGGCGTCCTCGCGGATGCAGGGGCGGTGGGTGGGGATGACCCCGGTCTTGATGTCGAGGTCTTCGGCGAGGCGCTCGGCCGCTTCGAGGGCGGTGCCGCTCATCCCGGTGAGGGTCCGATAGCCGCGGGCGACTGTCTCCACGAGCACCTGGTCGAGGATCTCAGCTTGCCCGGTCACCTCCAGTCCCTCTTTGCGCTCGATGGCGGCGTGGAGACCGTCCGGCCAACGCTGACGATCCGCGACCCGGCCACGGGCATCGTTGACCAGCTGCACCCGTCCATCGGTGACGAGGTAATGCACGTCGCGTTCGACCAGCGCGTGCGCGTGCAGTGCGACATGCGCCGCCGTCAACAGTTCGACATGCTCCTGCGCATATAGGTCATCGATGCCGAGCGCCGATTCGACACGAGCGATACCTGCCTCGGTGAACGCGACGCTGCGCCGGTCGCCCTCGACCTGATAGTGCTCCTCCTCGGTCAGTTCCGCGATGACCTGCGCCAAAGATGCTTCTTCTGGTTGCGGGTCGGCGTCGCCGGCGATCACCAGCGGCACCATCGCGTCATCGAGCAGCACGGCGTCGATCTCATCGACCACCGCGGCGTCCAATCCCGGCACCAGCCGCCGTGCCTCGGGGAGGCGCTGGCGGTCGCGCAGCAGATCGAACCCGATCTGGTGCACCGTCGCGTACACGACGTCAGCCCGGTACGCTTCGGAGCGATCCGGCTGACCCATTCCGTCGACGACCGCAGCGCAGGTTAGGCCGAACGCGGAGAACAACGGTTCTCCGGCATCGGCGTCTCGGCCCGCCAGGTAGTCGTTTGCCGAAAGCACGTGCACGCGCCGGCCGGCCGCGGCGAGACCGGCGGACACGAGGAACCCGACCAGCGTCTTGCCCTCGCCCGTGGCCATATCGACTACCCGGCCGCGTAGCATGCTCAC
>JBQDJW010000199.1:0-5663 GCA_052086425.1 Pseudoclavibacter sp.
AGCGGCTCAGCCCCCGCCGCGCGCACGAGCTCCGGTGAGCCGTCGGCATCTCGGACGCCGACGATCGTGACGACGTCGTCGTCGAAGCGGGTGGATCGGGTTTCGAATTCGGGGATCAGCACTGTGCAAGCCTACGGCGACCGTCAGACATCCCGGTCGGCCATGCCCCTACGATTGGGAGGATCATGGATGCCGAACGTCTCGTCCACCGCGAATGGCCGACAACCGACCTCCCGCCGGGCATGCCACTCGTGGTCGTCCTCGCGGGGTACCGCGACGCCGGCCAGGTCGTGCCGCAGCTGCGCGAACACCTGACCGATGATGTCGCGACGACGCTCGTGGCGACGGTCGATATCGACGAGGTATTCGACTATCGGGCCCGACGTCCGATCGTGTCGATCGAGGGCACGACGCTCGGCGATGTCCGCATGCCGTCGCTCACCCTGCGCCTCTTGCACGACGACTCCGGAACGCCGTATCTCCTGCTCGAGGGCCTCGAGCCCGACTATCGCTGGAACGCGCTCGCCGATGAGATCGTGGCGCTCGCCGACGACCTCGAGGTCGCCTCGGTCACTTGGGTGCACTCGTTCGCCATGCCGGTTCCGCACACGAGGCCGGTTCGCCTGAGCGTGACCGGGAATCGCTCCGAATTGGCGGAGCAATTGTCGGTGTGGTCGCCGCACACGGAGGCGCCGGCGCACTTCGCCCACGTGTTGGGCAGCCGTCTCTCGGACCGCGACTACCCGGTGCTCGGGCTCGTCGCGCTCATTCCTCACTACGTCTCCGAGGTGGCGGTTCCGAGCGGTGCCATCGCCGTCATCGAGGGGCTCGGCACCGCGACGGGACTCATGCTCTCCACGTCGTCGCTGCGCGAGGCCGATCGCGAATTCCGCCAGTCGGTCGACGAGCAGATCACCAACAACCACGAGGTGCTCGAACTCATCGCCTCGCTCGAACAACAGCACGACGCCTACCTCGCCAACCTCCCCAACCAGCCGTCGATCATCAGCGCGGACGACCTTCCCAGCGCCGATGACCTCGCGAGCGAACTCGAGCAGTTCCTGGCGCGCACCCGTGACGCGTCGGATAAAGAGGACAAGCGAGACCAGGAACGGCGCGACCAGGGCCCTCTTGGCGACGGCGACGGCCCGGGCGATCTCGACCTGCCGTAGGCGAACCACGGCGACGGTCGGGCGACGCGCTGCACCTGGGCATCGGCGCGCTGCCGGGAGACTGTCAGAATGCCGTGGTGCCGTCTCGCCGCTCATCCGTGATATTCGCCGTCACCGCGTTCGCCTATCTCGTGGCCGTCGCGCAGCGGTCGTCGCTCGGCGCCGCCGGCATCATCGCGACCGAGCGCTTCGAGACGAGCGCGACGCAGCTCTCGGCGCTCGCCGTGATGCAGGTCGTCGTCTATGCGGGCTTGCAGATCCCCGTCGGAATGCTGCTCGACCGGTTCGGCCCGTCGCGCCTGATCGTCGCCGGCGCCGCCTTGATGGTGCTCGGGCAGGCGACGGTCGCGATCTCGCCCGACCTCGCCTGGGCCATCGTCGGCCGCATGCTCGTTGGCGCAGGCGATGCGACGACGTACGTTTCGGGGTTGCGGCTCATCGGTTCGTGGTTCGCGCCGCGCCGCGTGCCGATCATGACCCAGTGGTACTCGGCGACGGGCCAGGTGGGTCAGATCCTGTCGGCGTTGCCGTTCGCCGCCCTGCTCGGCGCCGCAGAGTGGACCCCGGCGTTCCTCTCGATCACCTCGCTCGCCGTCGTCTCGGTCGTGCTGACCGTCGCGGTGCTGCGGGACAGCTCGTCGAAGCGGTACGTCGCATCGCGGATTTCACTCAGGCAAGCGTTCGGCAGAGTCGCGGAGGCGCTGAGACACCCCGGCACCAGACTCGGGTTCTGGACCCACCTGACGACGCAGTTCTCGATGATGTCGTTCACCCTCCTGTGGGGACATCCGATGATGGTCAACGGGCTCGGATACTCGCACGAGTTCGGCTCGGTCATGCTCTCGCTCGTCGTGCTCTTCGGCATGGTGCTCGGTCCGGTGCTCGGCGTGCTCACGGCGAGGTATCCGTTCCGACGTTCGAACCTCGTGCTCGGCATCAGCGGACTCACGTTCGCGACCTGGATCGGATTCCTCGTCTGGCCCGGGCAGCCGCCGGTCTGGTACATGGTCTTCGTGATCGCGGTGCTCGGGCTCGGCGGCGTCGGCGCGACGATCGGTTTCGACTTCGCGCGCACGTCGAATCCGGCGGAGCGCTTCGGGTCGGCATCGGGCATCGTCAACGTCGGCGGCTTCCTGGCTTCCCTCACGGCGATGCTGTTCATCGGCATCATCCTCGACGCGGTCGGCCCTCCCGCTGGCGCTATTCCGACGCTCGCGGACTATCGGGCCGCCTACCTCCCGTATCCGGCGATCCTTCTTATCGGGATGTCGGCCATTCTCATCGTGCGCCGCAAGGCTCGCCGTCGCCTCGAGGCCGATGAGGGCATCGTGGTCGGCGGTCTGTGGGAGGCCCTCGTGCGCCGATGGCGCGGGCGGGGCGGCGCGTAGCCAGGGGAGAACGGTACGGATGCTCCGGCCGCGGAATGAACCGTGGCCGACGCGCGTTGGCAGTTGAGCATCCGAAAACTCGCGTGCGATCGAACTGCACAGCGTGAGCGAGGTGGTCGGCGGCGGCGTCACACGTGCGTCATGCGACGGAAATACGGACTTGATTGACTGACCGCGCCTGCGGGCTCGCCGCGATGCTGTGCCAACGACCAGCGAATCCGTGAGACACTGGATCCTTGGACCCAGCTTGCCCTCCGGGGCTTGACATGGGCCTTCCTTATGCCCGCAGGTTCTTGCGAAGGGGAACATTGATGGCAACCACGACCAAGACGAGCGACACGACGGCAGCCGCGGTCGACGACACGACGGCAACGGCGCCGGCATCGTCGAAGCGCTCCCGCTCGACGAGCTCTGCCAAGCCGCGCGCCGCGAGCGCCACGAAGACGCCGGCGCGCAAGCGCCCGGCGACCAAGGCCGCCGCCGACACTCCGACGGACACCCCCGAGGCGGACGCCGAGGTCGGGGCGACGGTGAAGAAGCCCGCCGCGAAGCGGGCGCCCGCGAAGAAGACGGCGGCAAAGGGCCGCGGCGCGACGAAATCCGAGTCGGACGACGTGGAGCTCGACGAGAACGGCGACCCGATCGAGACGGACGAGGCGGCCGCCGCCGACGCGACGGACGACACCGAGGAGGAGTCGACCGCGAACCAGAGCGAGGCCGCCTCGGCCGCGGTCAAGGCCGCTGGTGCGCTCGTGCTCACGCCAACGGCCGACGAGGAGGAGACCCCGGTCTACTCCGCGGCGATCACCGGCGCGACGGCCGACCCGGTCAAGGACTATCTGAAGCAGATCGGTCGCGTCGCGCTGCTCAACGCCGAAGAAGAGGTCGACCTCGCGATGCGCATCGAGGCGGGCCTGTTCGCCGAGGACAAGCTCGCGAACGGCGAGATCACCGACCGCAAGCTGGAGCGCGAGCTCAAGGCGATCGTGCGCGACGGGAAGCGCGCGAAGAGCCACCTGCTCGGGGCCAACCTGCGACTCGTCGTCAGCCTCGCCAAGCGCTACACGGGACGAGGCATGCAGTTCCTCGACCTCATCCAGGAGGGGAACCTGGGCCTGATCCGTGCGGTCGAGAAGTTCGACTACACGAAGGGCTTCAAGTTCTCGACCTACGCGACGTGGTGGATCCGCCAAGCGATCACGCGCGCCATGGCAGACCAGGCGCGCACCATCCGCATCCCGGTGCACATGGTCGAGGTCATCAACAAGCTCGCCCGCGTTCAGCGGCAGATGCTGCAGGATCTCGGGCGTGAGCCCACGCCGGAAGAGCTCGCGATCGAACTCGACATGACCCCAGAAAAGGTCGTCGAGGTGCAGCAGTACGGGCGCGAGCCCATCTCGCTGCACACCCCCCTCGGCGAGGACGGCGACAGCGAGTTCGGCGACCTCATCGAGGACACCGAGGCGGTCGTACCGGCCGACGCCGTGAGCTTCACGATGCTGCAGCGCCAGCTCGAATCGCTGCTCGATTCGCTCAGCGAGCGCGAGGCCGGCGTGATCCGCATGCGGTTCGGCCTCGGCGACGGCATGCCGAAGACGCTCGACCAGATCGGCGACACGTTCGGCGTGACTCGTGAGCGCATCCGCCAGATCGAATCGAAGACGATGGCCAAGCTGCGCCACCCGTCGCGGTCGCAATCGCTGCGCGACTACCTCGAGTAGTCAGCCGCGACGCCGCACGACGTCATGAGAATGACGAACGGGCCCCCGATCGGGGGCCCGTTCGTCATTCCTGCGCGGACCGGATATCGACCGCGCAGTGTGGGTCGTCAGCTGTCGGCGCCGACCGGAGCCGTGCGCGCATCCGCCGCGTAGAGCTTCGAGGTCTCATCGTGCCAGTGCACCGCCGTCGGGCGGAGCTTCTCGGCGTGCTTCGAGGCGTGGTGGCCGCAGAAGAGGAACTCGCCGTGCTCGAGCTGCACGCGAACGTAGGCCTGCGCACCGCACGCATCGCAGCGGTCGAAGGCCGTCAGCGGAGTCGTGGCGGATGCGGGGGCAGTCGTGGTCTCGATCATGATGGCCTCCTATGTCCGGGTCCGTCCATCCAAGCACGCGTCGCCGCGAAACAGGCGCGCAATGACCACGTTTCGCTCAGCGCGCAGCGAACGCGATTCGATTGACGGATACCGTGGCCGTCTGCCCGGGGGCTGCGATGCGCCCGAGGGCGCATCGTGCGTGGGATACTTGGCCATCGCGCGCCGACGGCGAGCTCCGGGCGCGCTTGTGAACGACGACGCGGCCAAGCAACGACCACGGGTCGGGCGGCCGAAGGGGAGGAGCTTCGTGGCTCAGTTGGACCGTTTTCGACGGGGCGTCGCCACGTCCCTCGGGCGTGGCGCCCGCGCGGCGATGCGACTTCGGGGCGGCGGATCCGCAGTCCCCGGCCGCGTCGCCCTCGCCATCGCGCCTGACTTCCTCCGCACCGCCGTCGAGGGTCTCCCGCTCGGGGTCGTCTTCGTTTCGGGGTCGAACGGGAAGTCGACGACGACGCACTTCTTGACCACGATGCTCCGCGCGCACGGCTTGAAGGTCTTCTCGAACTCGTCGGGCGGAAATCTCCCACAGGGCATCGCATCGTCGATGCTGCCTGATGTCGGCTCGGACGGTCGGTTGCAGGCCGACATCGCCGTACTCGAGGTCGACGAGGCGTTCGGCCCGCAGCTGCTCGAGCACCTGCACCCGCGCGGCGTTCTGCTGCTCAACGTGCAGGTCGACCAACTGAACCGCTTCTACGACCCGACGCGAGTCGCCGGGTTCCTCGAGACCATCGCCAACGCCTGCGACGACTTCGCCGTGCTCAACGCCGACGACGAATCGCTTCGCGGACTCGGCGAGCGCCTGACGCAGCCGGTCAGCTGGTTCGGCGTGAGCGACGACCTCGTTCGCAGCTCGCCGAACGGCCTCTCGAATTTCGAGACGGCCGCCGGCGCGCCGGCCGCGATCGACGACGACTTCCGCACCGTGCAGGTCACGGCGCTCGCCGATCGCCGCGCGCAACTGCGCATCGGCGGCGCCGTCGAGGAGGTCGCGCTCCCCGCCCGCGG
>JBQDJW010000200.1:0-5642 GCA_052086425.1 Pseudoclavibacter sp.
GACCGAGCTGCCCACCGTTCTCGGTGGCCTTGGCGTTGCCATCCTGTCCACCTCCTCGGGTCTTCTCACCGACCGCGAGGCCGAGCAGAAGGGCGTGGGTGGGGAAGTCCTCGCCTACGTGTGGTGATCGAATATGTCGCGAATCGGAAGACTCCCCATTGCGATCCCCGCGGGCGTCGAGGTCAAGCTCGACGGACGCGTCGTTACCGTCAAGGGCTCGAAGGGTGAGCTGGTGCTCACCGTCTCGGAGCCCATCGAGGTTGCGGTCGACGACGGCCAGGTCGTCGTGACCCGCCCGGACGACGAGCGCGACTCGCGTGCCCTGCACGGGTTGACGCGCACGCTCATCAACAACAACATCGTCGGCGTGACCCAGGGCTTCTCGAAGAGCCTCGAGGTTGTCGGCACCGGTTACCGCGTGCAGGCCAAGGGCTCGAACCTCGAGTTCGCGCTCGGCTACTCGCACCCCGTGTTCGTCGAGCCTCCTGCCGGCATCACGTTCAAGGTCGAGGGCCAGAACAAGGTCACGGTCGAAGGCATCGACAAGCAGGCCGTCGGCGAGTGCGCCGCGAACATCCGCAAGCTTCGCCTGCCCGAGCCCTACAAGGGCAAGGGCGTGCGCTACGAGGGCGAGCAGATTCGTCGCAAGGCCGGAAAGGCTGGGAAGTAGTCATGGGACTCGGTACCCGAGGAAAGAGCAAGCAGGCCGCACGCGGCCGCCGTCACGACCGTCTTCGCAAGAAGATCGTCGGCACCGAGGCACGCCCCCGTCTCGTCGTCACCCGCTCGACCCGTCACGTCTTCGTGCAGGTCGTTGACGACGCCAAGGGCCACACCCTCGCCAGTGCGTCGACCATGGAGCAGGAACTCCGCGGCATCGACGGCGACAAGTCGGCCAAGGCGAAGCGCGTTGGCGAGCTTGTCGCCGAGCGCGCGAAGGCGGCCGGCGTCGAGACCGTGGTCTTCGACCGCGGTGGCAACAAGTACGCAGGTCGTGTCGCAGCGATCGCTGACGGAGCACGAGAGGCAGGGCTGAACCTGTGACCGAGACAACGGAACAGAACGTTCCCGACAACATCAGTGACCGGCCCGTCGAGACGGCGGCAGCCAGCGAGTCCTCGCAGCGCGAGGGCGGCGGTGGCCGCGGTGCCGATCGTCGAGGTGGCCGTGGCGACCGCCAGGGCGGCCGTGGCGGCCGCGATCGCGGCGGCGACGACAAGAACAACCCGTTCCTCGAGCGCGTTGTAACGATCAACCGCGTCTCGAAGGTCGTCAAGGGCGGTCGCCGCTTCGCGTTCACGGCACTCGTGGTCGTCGGCGACGGCAACGGCTTGGTCGGCGTCGGCTACGGCAAGGCTCGCGAGGTTCCCCTCGCGATCTCGAAGGGCGTCGAAGAGGCCAAGAAGAACTTCTTCCGTGTGCCGCGCGTGCAGAAGACCATCCCGCACCCCGTTCAGGGTGAGGCCGCGGCCGGCGTCGTCCTGCTCCGTCCGGCGGCCGCCGGTACCGGTGTTATCGCCGGTGGTCCGGTACGCGCCGTGCTCGAGTGCGCCGGTATTCACGACGTGCTCTCGAAGTCGCTCGGGTCGTCGAACACGATCAACATCGTGCACGCGACCGTCGAGGCGCTCAAGCAGCTCGAAGAGCCGCGCGCCGTCGCCGCACGTCGTGGACTCGACGTCGACGCGGTCGTCCCCGCGCGCATCCTGCGTGCTGAAGAGCAGGCTCGCATCGAGGCTGCCGACGCCGCGAAGGTAGGTGCGTAATGGCGAACATCAAGGTGACGCAGACGAAGTCAGTCATCAGTGAGAACCAGAAGCAGCGCAACACGCTCCGGTCGCTTGGCCTCAAGCGAATCGGCGACTCGGTCGTCAGGGACGACAACGCGGTCAACCGCGGGTATGTCAAGGCGGTCGCTCACCTGGTGAAGGTTGAGGAGATCAGCGAATGAGCACGAACGAAGAGCAGAACGAGGAGAAGACTCCTCAGTTGAAGGTGCACCACCTTCGCCCGGCTCCCGGTGCCAAGAAGGACCGCACGCGCGTTGGTCGCGGTGAGGGCTCGAAGGGCAAGACGGCAGGCCGCGGTACCAAGGGCACGCGCGCTCGCAAGGGCGTTCCCGCGGGCTTCGAAGGTGGCCAGATGCCGCTCCACATGCGTACGCCGAAGCTGCGCGGGTTCAAGAACCCGTTCCGCACCGAGTACCAGGTTGTGAACCTCGAGCGTCTCGCCGGCCTCTTCCCGGAGGGCGGCGACGTCACGCGCGACACGCTCATCGAGAAGGGCGTGATCAATCGCGGCGAGCTCATCAAGGTGCTCGGTGGTGGCGAGATTACGGTTAAGCTGAACGTTGCAGTCGACAAGGTCTCGGCCTCTGCTCAGCAGAAGATCGAGGCGGCCGGCGGTTCAGTCGAGTAGCGCTTCCGACGAAAGTCGGGTCTCGGGCGGGGGTCGGCGAATGCCGGCCCCCGCTTCGTCACATTGACGGCCTATCGTGGCCGTGCGCCGCGTCTGCAGCCGGCGCGGCAACATCAACGAAAGCAGGACGAGAGCGTGTTTAGTGCCATAGCGCGGGTGTTCAAGACCCCCGACCTCCGTCGGAAGATCCTGTTCACCCTGGCCATGGTTGCGATCTATCGCCTCGGAACCGTGATTCCGGGGCCGTTCGTCAACTACCCAAACGTGCAACAGTGTCTGGCCTCCGGGAGCTCCACCGCGGGCTTCCAAGACATGATCAACCTGTTCTCCGGCGGGGCCCTGCTTCAGCTGTCGATCTTCGCGCTCGGTGTCATGCCATACATCACGGCGTCGATCATCACGCAGCTCCTGCGCGTCGTGATCCCGCACTTCGAGGCGCTCCACAAAGAGGGGCAGACCGGCCAGGCGAAGCTGACGCAGTACACGCGTTACATGACGATCGGTCTCGCGATCCTGCAGGCGACGACGCTCGTCACGGTCGCCCGCTCCGGCTCGCTGTTCGCCGGGTCGACCAACCCGGCCTGCCAGAGCATCGTCGACATGCTGCCGGCGAGCGAACCCGGCGCAGAGTTCGTCAACATCATTCGCATGGTGCTCATGATCGCGGCACTCACCGCCGGCACGACGGTCATCATGTGGCTCGGTGAGATGATCACCGAGCGCGGCATCGGCAACGGCATGTCGCTGCTCATCTTCACGTCGATCTCCGCCACCTTCCCGTCGGCCATCGGCGCGATGGCGCAGGGCGAGAGCGGCCTGCTGACGCTGGTGCTCATCATCTTCATCGGACTGCTCATCATGATGGGTGTCGTCTTCGTCGAACAGTCGCAGCGGCGCATCCCGGTGCAGTACGCCAAACGCATGGTCGGCAGGCGCACCTATGGCGGCAATTCGACCTATATCCCCATCAAGGTCAACCAGGCCGGCGTCATCCCCGTCATCTTCGCGTCGTCGCTGCTGTACCTGCCCATGCTGGTGGCGCAGTTCAACCAGACCCCCGACCCGGTGACGGGCGAGCTGCCCGGCTGGGTGACGTGGATCACGAACAACTTCACGACGGGCGACCACCCGCTGTACATGGCGGTGTACTTCCTGCTCGTCATCGGCTTCGCGTACTTCTACGTCGCTATCGCGTTCAACCCCGAAGAGGTCGCCGAGAACATGCGCAAGCACGGCGGATTCGTCCCCGGCATCCGCGCCGGCCGACCGACAGCCGATTACCTCAACTACGTCCTGACCCGCATCACGTTCCCAGGCTCGATGTATCTCGGCATCCTGGCGCTGATCCCGCTGATCGCGCTCGCAACGGTGAACGCGAATCAGAACTTCCCGTTCGGCGGCGCCTCGATGCTGATCATCGTCGGCGTCGGCCTTGAGACGGTCAAGCAGATCGACGCTCAGCTTCAGCAACGCAATTACGAAGGGCTGCTCCGATGAACGCACGCACCGCCGAGAACGCCGTCCGACTCCTCATCGTGGGCCCTCCCGGAGCGGGTAAGGGCACGCAGGCCACCGGCCTCGCCCACGCCTACGGTGTTCCCGCCGTCTCGACTGGCGACATCTTTCGTTCGAACATCAAGAACGGCACCGACCTCGGCCTCAAGGTGCAGGCGATCATCGAGTCGGGCGAGCTCGTTCCAGACTCGCTCACGAATGAGCTCGTGCGCGACCGCATCGGGCGAGACGACGCAACGGGCGGGTTTCTGCTCGATGGGTACCCCCGCACGGTCGAGCAGGTCGAGTTCCTCACGGGCCACCTCGCCGAGGCGGCCACTGACATCGACGCCGTCGTGCGGCTGATCGTGGACACCGAGGTCGTCGTCGAGCGCCTGCGCAACCGCGCCGTCACCGAGGGCCGCGCCGACGACACCGAGGCCGTCATCCGCAACCGCCTCGACGTCTACGCGAAGGAGACGGAGCCCATCGTCGCGATCTACGCCGAGCGCGGCGTGCTCGTCGACGTCGACGGCGAAGGTCGGGTCGACGAGGTCGCCGGTCGTATCCTCGACGCTCTCGCCGAGCAGGGCGTGCGCCGCTAAACAGCGAATTCGACGCCGATGGGCGGTCGCCGGGCAGACACGAGCTGCTCGCGGCCGCCCATCGGCGTCTGCCGACGGGCGCGCATCCTGTCGCACATGGCGGGGTTGGCGAGCGACGGAGCTGCGAGACGCGTCCGTGTCCGACCCCGTGGCCCGCTAGGGGGCCGGCATCTCCGTGTCTTCGGCACCTTCGGGGGACTCCGTCGTCCCCGGCGGGACCACAGCAGTGGCAGTGGGGTTGGGCGTTCCCGACGGAGCGGGTGTCGGCGTCTCGCCCGCTTCCTCGTCCTCACCCGGTTCGTCGGGCACGGAGGTGCTTGGCGGTACGCGCTGATAGGTCTCGCCGAGAAACCCCTCCATGAGCGGGGCCGCGACGCATCCGCTCATCAGCGCGACGGAGAGGGCGACGCCGAGCACCGACAACGCGCCGTTTCGGTGCCGCAGATCGCCGCGAGCGCGCGACGTGCGCTCGCCGGGGGCGCCGGAGGGACGGGTCATGCCCGAATCGTACCCGCCTCGATTCGGCGAGCGGGCCGCGTAGCCGGGCCCCGTGCATCCTGGCCGGTAGTCTGCAATGACGCGGGACGGCACCCGCGACACCCACGATCGACATCGCCGAATCGGAGCCGCAGATGCACCTCAAGAGCTTGACGCTCAAGGGGTTCAAGTCGTTCGCGAATCCGACCTCGCTCGTGTTCGAGCCCGGTGTCACGTGCGTCGTCGGCCCCAACGGCTCTGGCAAGTCGAATGTGGTCGACGGGCTCGCCTGGGTCATGGGCGAGCAGGGCGCCAAGAGCCTGCGCGGCGGCAAGATGGAAGACGTCATCTTCGCGGGCACCTCGACCCGCGGCCCGCTCGGCCGCGCCGAGGTCACGCTCACGATCGACAACTCCGACGGGATGCTGCCGATCGAGTACGCGGAGGTGACGATTCGCCGGACGCTGTTCCGCAACGGCGGCAGCGAGTACGCGATCAACGGCGAGCAGGCGCGACTGCTCGACGTGCAGGAGTTGCTGAGCGACACGGGGCTCGGGCGCGAGATGCACGTGATCGTCGGGCAGGGGCGCCTCTACAACGTGCTGCACGCGACGCCGGAGGAGCGCCGCGGCTTCATCGAGGAGGCCG
>JBQDJW010000201.1:0-5639 GCA_052086425.1 Pseudoclavibacter sp.
GTCAGCGAGCAGAGCGCGGACCCGGGCGTGTCCGCGGACGCGGTCGCGCGCTCCGCGCGAGACGACGCCCGCATCGGCTCTGCCGGCACCCCGGAGGACAAGGCATCGGCGAACGCGTTCGCGTCGTTCGGCGAAGCCCTGCTCATCGAGGTGTCCGGCGAGGACGACAAGGTCGCGCTCGTCGGTCGCAGCGGATTCGGCGAGGCGCCGGTCGCCGCCCACACGATCGTCGACATCAAGCCGAACGCTCGTGCGCTCGTCGTGCTGCAGCACACGGGCCCCGCGTCGCTGGTCGAGAACGTCGAAGTCCTCGTCGGCGACGGCGCTCGCGTCACCATCGTGTCGCTGCAGGAGTGGGACGACGGTGCTCGTCACCTGTCGAGCCACTTCGCGGCGATCGGTCGCGACGCCTATCTCAAGCACATCGTCGTCTCGCTCGGCGGTGACATCGTCCGCCTCAACTCGTCGGCCCACCTCATTGAACAGGGCGCCGACGGCGAGCTGTTCGGCCTCTATTTCGCCGACGCCGGTCAGCACCTCGAGCAGCAGGTCTTCATGGACCACGCCGCTCCTCGCACCCGCAGCCGCGTCAACTACAAGGGCGCGCTGCAGGGCCAAGGAGCCAGGTCGGTGTGGATCGGCGATGTGCTGATCCGGGCCAACGCCGACGGAACCGACAGTTACGAGCAGAACCGCAACCTCGTGCTGTCAGACGGCGCGCGCGCCGACTCGGTGCCGAATCTCGAGATCGAGACAGGCAACATCGAGGGCGCAGGACACGCCTCCGCGACCGGTCGTTTCGACGACCAGCATCTCTTCTACCTGATGTCGCGCGGCATCGGCGAGGCCGACGCGCGCCGCATGGTCGCGCACGGATTCCTCAACGAGATCGTGCAGGAGATCGGCAATGACGAGCTCGCAGAGCGCCTCAACGTGATCATCGAGGAGGAGCTCTACCAGTCGACCGGACGCCTGATGGGAGCGTCGTGACCTACGAACGCGTCTGCGCAGCCGACGACGTCCAGGTCGACGCTCCCCACAAGGTGGTGCTCGACGGCAATCCGATGGTCGTCGTGCGCGACTCGGCCGGTGAGGTGTTCGCGATCGGCGACACCTGCACGCACGGCGACATCTCGCTGAGCGAAGGTTTCGTCGAGGGCGACTCGATCGAGTGCTGGGCCCACGGGTCCATGTTCTCGCTTCGCACCGGCTGGCCCCTGAATCTTCCGGCATACGAGCCGGTGCCCGTCTTCGCGGTCAAGATCGAGGACGGCGACATCCACATCGACCCAACCCCGATTTACGAGGAACAGCACACGTCATGAGCACACTTCAGATTTCCGACCTTCACGTGAGCGTCGAGACCGAGCAGGGCACCAAGGAGATCCTGCGAGGCGTCGACCTGACGATCAACAAGGGCGAGATCCACGCGGTCATGGGCCCGAACGGCTCGGGCAAGTCGACGCTTGCGTACACGATCGCCGGCCACCCCAAGTACGAGGTCACGGGCGGGTCGATCACGCTCGACGGCGAAGACGTCCTCGAGATGTCGGTCGACGAGCGCGCGAAGGCCGGCCTCTTCCTTGCGATGCAGTACCCGGTCGAGATCCCCGGCGTGACGATGTCGAATTTCCTCCGCACGGCGAAGACTTCGATCGAGGGCGAGGCGCCCTCCCTGCGCCCGTGGCTGAAGGAAGTCAAGACCTCGATGGAAGCCCTGCGCATGGACACCGTCTTCCAGCAGCGCAACGTCAACGAGGGATTCTCCGGCGGTGAGAAGAAGCGCGCCGAGATCCTGCAGCTCGAGCTGCTGAAGCCCAAGTTCGCCGTGCTCGACGAGACCGACTCCGGCCTCGACGTCGACGCGCTGCGCGTCGTGTCCGAAGGCGTCAACCGCGTCAAGGAGAACACGGGGCTCGGTGTCCTGCTCATTACGCACTACACGCGTATCCTGCGGTACATCAAGCCCGACTTCGTGCACGTCTTCGTCGCCGGCCGCGTGGCGGACGAGGGCGGCCCCGAGCTCGCAGATCGACTCGAGGACGAGGGCTACGACCGGTACGTCGGCGACGCACAGCCGGCGACCGCGTAACTCGCACCCCTGAAGGAGGCCGCTGCCATGGCACTGCAAACCCTCGAACCGACGCGCTACGACGACGTCGAAGAATCGCTCAAGGACGTCGTCGACCCTGAGCTCGGCGTCAACATCGTCGACCTCGGTCTCATCTACGACCTTGCCTGGGAGGACGAGCTCGACGCGCTCGTCGTCTCGATGACGCTCACCTCGGCAGGCTGCCCCCTAACCGACGTGATCGAGGACGAGATGGCGAAGGCCCTCGACGGCACCGTTGAGCGCTTTCAGATCAACTGGGTGTGGATGCCCCCGTGGGGCCCCGAGAAGATCACGGATGACGGGCGCGAGATGATGCGAGCGCTCGGCTTCAACATCTAGACCCCCGACACGCGAAACGGCCCGCAGGAACACCTGCGGGCCGTTTCGCGTTGTCAGTACGGTCACCGCGACACAGCGACTCTCGAGAGGACCCACGTGGCATCGCCCAAGCTCTTCGCCCCGATCACCCTTCGCGACACGACGTTCCGAAACCGGCTCTGGGTTTCGCCAATGTGCCAGTACTCCGCCGACGCGGAGGACGGACTCACGACCGACTGGCACCTCGTGCATTACCCGGGCTTCGCCCGCGGGGGAGCCGGGCTCGTGATCGTCGAAGCGACGGCCGTCACGCCCGAGGGACGCATCTCGCCGCGCGACCTCGGCATCTGGAGCGATGAGCACGTCGAGGGTCTCGCGCGCATCGCCCAGCTCGTGAAGGGCCTCGGCGCGGGCGCAGCGATCCAGCTCGCGCACGCCGGCCGCAAAGCGTCGACGCCGCCGATGCTGCCGGACTTCGAGGCGTCGCGGGGGTCGATCAAGGCCGAGGACGGCGGCTGGCAGACCGTCGCCCCGTCCGCACTCGCGTTCGGCGACTACGACGAGCCGCGCGCCCTGACCGTCGACGAGATCGGCGAGACGGTCGCCGCCTTCGTCGCCGGCGCCGATCGCGCGGTTCGCGCGGGCTTCGACGCCGTCGAGATCCACGCGGCCCACGGATACCTGTTGCACCAGTTCCTGTCCCCGCTCAGCAACCTGCGCGACGACGAGTACGGCGGCGACCTCGTCGGCCGCGCCCGCCTCGTTCGCGAGGTCGTCCGCGCTCTTCGCGCCGCGCATCCGGAACTGCCGGTGCTCGTGCGCGTCTCGGCGACCGACTGGGTCGATGGGGGCATCACTCCGCAGGACACGGCCGTCGTCGCCGGGTGGCTGCGCGAGGACGGCGCCGACTTCATCGACGTCTCGAGTGGCGCCAACACGCCGGACGCGCAGATTCCGGTCGGCCCCGCCTACCAGACCCCGCTCGCGGCCGTCGTTCGCACGGCCGGACTGCCGGTCGGCACGGTCGGCATGATCACCCAGCCGTGGCAGGCCGAGTCGCTGCTCACGACCGAGCAGGCCGACGTCGTGATCATTGCCCGCGAGTGGCTGCGCAACCCGAACCTCGCGCTCGCGTGGGCGAAAGAGCTGCGGGGCGACGTCGCTGCGATCCGTCCGCCGCAGCTGTTCCGCGCGATCCGCTGACAGCGCGCGTTCGCGCCGATCAGTCCAGCCCCCGCGCTCGCAGCGCGTCTGCGAGCGCGTCGGCGTGCTTGAGGCTCAGCACGAGCATCGGCACGACGAACGCACCCAACTGGAGGCGTCCCATTCGCGCGCGCTGCGCATCCAATAATTGTTGCGAAAGCGAGGCGAGCACGGGAATCGTGGTGACGGCGAGCGCGATCGTGAGGCTGATCTGCGCCGTCGGAACGCCGAGCCGACCGAGGGGCGCGAGCATCGCGTTCAGGGTGTCGAGCAGGTCGCTCATGGCCGTCGTCAGCGTGAGCAGGGCCGCGAGCACGATCACGATCGTCACGCGCAGGGTGTTCGACAGCGCATCGGGAATCGGCAGGAACACGAGCTGCGACACCGCCATCACGACGACGAGCCAGCGTACGGCGAGCACCTGACGCGCCAGCTCGCCGAGCCCGAGACCTGCGACGAGGTAGGCCGCCGACAGCACGACGGCGGCGCCGACGAGTCCCGGCCACCACGTGCCCATGAACGAGATCGCGAGCGCGATGGCGGCGAGCGCCGCGAGCTTGACCCAGGCGGGGGAACGGTGGAGCAGCGAGTGGCCCGGGCGATAGAGGGCGATCACGCGCCGGGCCCGGTGCCGGGTCTCGCGCCCGGCTCGCTGCCATCATGCGGATGCTCGCTCGCCTCGAGCGCGTCGAGTTCGACCCCGTATGCGGTGATTTCGCGTTCGGGCTCACCGACAGACACGAGCTCGCCGCCGCGGAATCGCATGGCGACGTCGCACCGCGCGGCAAGCGCGAGATCGTGCGTGACGAGCACGACCGGCGGCGTGGCGTCGCCGAGCAGCAGTCTCGCGATGCGCCTGGCGTTGGCCCCGTCGAGGTACGCGGTCGGCTCGTCGGCGACGATGAACGACGGCTCGGCGACCAGCACCGCCGCGACCGCCAGCAGCTGCTTCTGGCCGCCTGACAGGGTGTGCGTCGCGGCGGACCGCAGGTGCGAGATGCCGACGAGCTCCAGTGCGGCCTCCACCCGCTCCGGGATCTCTCCCCGCGGAACGCCGCGACCTTTCAGTGTGAACGCGACGTCCTCGGCGACCGTCGGCATAATGATCTGCACGTCGGGATTGCTGAAGAGCAGTCCGCTCGCGCGACGCAGGGCCTTCGGGTCGTCGACGGCGTCGATGCCGGCACAGCGGAGCGAGCCGTGCGTCGGCGAGGCGAGGCCGGTGACGAGCCTGGCGAACGTCGTCTTGCCCGATCCGTTCGCCCCGATGACGGCGATGCTGGATGCGTTGACCGTCGCGGTCACGTCGCGCAGGATCGTCGCTTCGCCGACCGTCAGCCCGAGGTCCTGCGCCTCGAGCCGCAGCGTCACGCGCGCGCCTCGCGCGCCCCTCGCGAGGAGGCGCCTCCGCCGCCGCCGAACGCCCTCGGATACGCGCGCCACAAGGCCTGCACGACGAGGACCGTCACCGCGACCTTCACGAAGTCGCCCGGCAGGAACACGAGCGACGAGATGATCGTCTCGCCGAGCCCAAGCCCCGTCACGAGCGACTGCACGGGGATGCCGACCAGGTAGATCACGCCGACGCCGCCGACGATGCAGGCGATCGCCGTGCGCCACCACCGCGGCCGCCCGCCGCCAGCGCGGGCGATGAGCCCGATCACGATGACCCCGGCGATCCAGCCGACCAGATAGCCCGCGGTCGGTCCGAAGAACACGCCGAGCCCGCCGCGGCCGCCCGACAGGAGCGGCAGTCCGACGGCAACCAGCACCTCGAGCACCGCAACCGACGCCGCTCCGCGCCACGGGCCGAGCACGGCGCCCGCGAGCATGACGCCGAGGGTCTGGGCCGTGATCGGCACGGCGCCGCCGAACAGTGGGATCGGGCCAGGGAGGCCGAGGACGGCGAGGAGCGCAGCGAAGACGGCGATGCGCGTGATGTCGGCCGCCTCGAATCCGCGGCGTCGGATCCTGCGGCCGGCCTGCGCCTGCGCGGGTGCGCCCG
>JBQDJW010000202.1:0-283 GCA_052086425.1 Pseudoclavibacter sp.
CGGCCGTCGATCGAGATGGTGCCCGAGGTCGGGGCCTCGTGCCCCGCGAGCATCCGAAGCATCGTCGTCTTGCCGGAGGCGTTCGGGCCGAGCACCGCGGTGATGGCGCCAGTGCGGATCGATGCGGTGAGCCCGCGCACCGCCTGAGTTGCGCCGCCGAGCTTCGCGTACCGCTTGCCGACGTTGTCGAACGTGATGGTCATGATGCCTCCTCTCGGGTGGTGTCGTGTGCGCTGCCCGCGTGCGCTGGGCCGGTGTTCTCGACGACGGGCGCGCCCGTCGC
>JBQDJW010000202.1:293-3680 GCA_052086425.1 Pseudoclavibacter sp.
GGGTGGGGTGGGGGCCGCCGGCGGGGGGGGGGCGGGTGTGCCCCCCGGGGGGCCCGCCCGGCGCCGCGACCTGTTGGGCGACGCTTGCGACGATCTCGTCGCCGCCGCGGCCGAGCGCGAGGCCCGCGTTGACCGCGGGCGCGAGCGTCTCGAACTCGTAGTGGTCGCGACCGGAGGCGACGAGCGACGCCCGTGCGCCCTTGGCGACGAACATGCCGAGCCCTCGCCGTCGTTCGATGAGCCCCTCTGACACGAGCTCGGCGAAGGCCTTCGAAGCCGTCGCTGGATTGATGCGGTACGCCGCGGCGTACTCGTTGGTCGACATGATGCGTTCGCCCTCCTCGAGTGCGCCGGCGACGATCTGTTCGCGGATCTGCCCGGCGATCTGCCGGTAGATCGGTTCACGATCGGTGAGTTCCATCGCCACCCCTTTGGTTCATTACTCGCCTAATGAACCACAGAACCGAGGTGCCGTCAAGCGAATCGGCGAGTCGCGCATCCGGACCGCCACGGAGCGCGGCCTCAATGGCGGGCCGCCCTGCCGCGCCAGGTGCCGTTGAGCCGACACGAACAAAAACCGGGCGCCGCCTCACAGTGAGGCGACGCCCGGCCAGGGCTTCGCGGAGCTACGCCGTCGGGGCGACGAGCTCACCGGTCAGGTACTGTGCACGCCCGAAGCCGAACGACCAGTCCTGCGGCCCGTTCTCGACGTAGCCGATGAACACATCCTCGGGGGCGACGCCGACTCCCCCGAGGCGCTCGGCGATCGCCGCGTAGAGCTGCTGCTTCGCCTCGTCGCTGCGGCCGCGCTGCGTGAAGATCTGTACGATCACCGGATCGGTGCGCTCGAAGCCGAGCCCCGCATCCTGCGCGATGATCGCGTCGGCGGGGCGGGCGGCGACGACCTGGAACCGGTCGCGCTCGGGAATGCCATACACGGCGACGATGGCCTCGTGGATCGCAGTCGCGATCTCGGTCGCGTTGTCGCGGCGTTCACTGAGGTCGATGCGAACGAGGGGCATTGGTCCTCCTGACACGGACGGGTCGACACGCACGCTTGCGTATTTGTACTAACAAACTAACATTAAGGCGCGCGCATCGATAGGGGTGCGACGAGATTCGGAGGGCGAAGATGACCAGGATCGGCGTCGCGGGCTACGGCTTCGGAGGGCACATCTTCCACGTGCCGTTCATCCAGGCGACCGACGAGCTCGAGCTCGTCGGCGTCGTCACGCGCAACCCCGAGCGGCGGGCACTGCTCGAGCTCGAGGCACCGGGCGTGCGCCCCTTCGACTCGCTGGCAGACCTGCTCGCCGCCGGCGTCGATCTCGTGACGCTCACGACGCCGCCAGAGACCCGGCGCGACCTCGTGATCGAGGCGCTCGACGCGGGCGTCAACGTCATCGCCGACAAGCCATTCGCGCCCGATGCGGAGACGGCGCGCGAGCTCGTCGCGGCGGCGGAGCGCGCCGGCAAACTGCTGACCGTGTTCCACAACCGGCGCTGGGACACCGATCTCCGCACCCTCGCATCCGTGCTCGAACGCGGCGAACTCGGCGAGGTGCGGCGCATCGTGAATCGCTTTGACCTCGACGAGCCCGGCACCCTCGAGGCCGGGCCCGCGCACGGCTTGCTTCGCGACCTCGGCAGTCACACGGTCGACCAGGCGGTGCACCTCCTCGGCCCCGTGGCGCGAGTGTTCGCGCACCTCGATTACACCGAGGTCAACGGCTACCAGGTCGACTCCGGGTTCGAGGTCAGCCTCGTACACGAGAGCGGCGCGCACTCGACCGTCTCGTCGACGAAGCTCAACCGCCTTGCCGAGCGCGAGTTGATCGCGTACGGCACCGATGGCTCGTACGTGTCGCGAGGGCGCGACGTGCAGACAGCCCAGCTCATCGCGGGCGACCGCCCCGCCACATTCGAGGCCGTCTGGGGCGCCGAGAAGCCCGAGCTCTGGGGAACACTCCGCACCGAGGCGGGCGAGCGGCGCATCCCGACCGTCGCAGGCAACTACGCCGATTTCTACCGCGGCACCGCGCGCGCCCTGCGCGACGGCACGCCGCCGCCCGTCACGGCCCGCGAGGCGCTGCACGTCGTCGAGGTGCTCGACGCGGCGCGCCTGAGCGCGACCGAGGGCCGCTCGGTCGACCTCGTCGCGGAGCACCGCAACGCCCGCCAACAGCCGCAGACCGTCAGGAGCCACTCATGAACGCACCAGACCGACTCGGCGTCGGCCTCATCTCCGTCGGCTGGATGGGCAGACTGCACTCGCGCGCGTATCTCGCGGCTCCCCTGCACTACCCCGAGCTGCCCGTGCGCGCCGACCTCGCCGTCGCGGCCGACCCCGACGAGCGCGGGCGCGACCACGCCACCGGCGTGCTCGGATATCAGGATGCGGTTGTCGACTACCGAGACCTCCTCGCCGACCCGCGCGTCGACGTCGTGTCGATCTGCTCGCCCAATTTCTTGCACCGCGAGATCGCCCTCGCGGCGATCGAGGCCGGCAAGCCGTTCTGGATCGAGAAGCCCATGGGCCGCGGCGCCGACGAGTCGCGCGACATCGCGGTCGCGGCCGAGCGGGCCGGGCTCGTGTCGGCCGTCGGCTTCAACTACCGGCACGCGCCGGCCGTCGCGCGCGCCCGCGAGCTCGTGCGGGGCGGTGCGCTCGGCACGGTCACGAACCTGCGCGTGGCACTCTTCGCCGACTACTCGGCCGACCCTCGCGGGGCCCTCACGTGGCGCTTCAACCGCGAGCGCGCCGGCTCGGGCGTCATCGGCGACCTGCTCTCGCACGGCATCGACCTGGCGCAGTTCGTCGCGGGCCCGCTCGCACAGGTCTCGGCGATGACCGAGACGTTCATCCGCGAGCGCCCCCTGCCAGCGGCCGGCTCGGTCGGCCACCACGCCGAGGTCGCCGATGACGCGCCGACCGGCCCCGTCGAGAACGAGGACTACGCCGCCATGTTCGCTCGATTCACGAGCGGCGCGGTCGGGGTGTTCGAGTCGAGCCGCGTCGCGGTCGGGCCCCGCGCCTCGTACGGCCTCGAGGTCTATGGAACGCGCGGATCGCTGCGCTGGAATTTCGAGCGCCTGAACGAACTGGAGTTCGCCGACGATCGCTCGGGGTACCGCACGATCATGGCTGGGCCCGAGTTCGGTGACTTCGCGCGCTTCCAGCCGGGCGCCGGCACGAGCATGGGCTTCGACGACCTCAAGACGACCGAGGCCGCGCTGTTCCTGCGGTCCGTCGCCGAGGGGCGCCAGCTCGCGCCTTCGGCAGCCGACGGCTGGTCCGCCGCTGAGATCGCCGACGCGGCCGTGCGCAGCGCCGCCGACGGCGCGTGGGTCGACGTGCCCGCCGTCTCGGGCCCGACGACCTTCGAC
>JBQDJW010000202.1:3690-5608 GCA_052086425.1 Pseudoclavibacter sp.
CGACGGAAGGGGCGCATCCGGATCGGGTGCGCCCCCTTCCACGTGTCGCGCGCCGGCACTCGCGCGGTGCGCGGGCACGCCCACGTGCACGTTCACTCCCCGTACCCCGATCCCACTCTGAAACCAGCGAACCGGCCGCCCGCGAGTGCGGGGGCCGGTTCGTGGTGTCCGACAAGGGCGCCGGATGCTGTGGTGCGGTCGGCTACTTCTTGGCGACCGTGTAGATGGCGCCGGTCGAGACGCCCTCGCCGTTCTCCTCGAGCGTGCGCCCGCGGGTCTCGGGAATCGCGAAGAACACGAACACAAGCGCGAAGACGCCGAACACGGCGAACAGGAAGAACGTTCCGGTGATGCCCATCCCGGCGACGACCGAGGGGAAGTACAGCGACAGGAAGCCGTTCGTGAGCCAGAGGAACAGGACGGAGATGCCGATGCCGAGCCCCCGCATGTGCTGCGGGAACACCTCGGACAGGTACACCCAGACGGCGACGTTCAAGAACGTCTGCATCGAGAACACGAACGCGATGACGAGGATCATGATGACCCACGGGCGGGCGGGGTTGCCCTCTGCGAACACGATCGACGCGACGCCGATGAGCACGTGACAGATGGTCGTGAGCGTGAGGCCGGTCAGGAACGTCTTGCGGCGATCGAACCGGTCCATCATCGACAGGGCGATGATGCCGCCGAGCACCGCGGCGACGCCCGCACCGACCTGCGCGATCGTGGCCGCCGTTGTCTCGAAGCCCGAGGTCTCGAGCACGCGCTCGCCGTAGTACATGATCGAGTTGATGCCGGTGAGCTGCTGCACGATGCCGAGCCCGATGCCGACGAGCAAGATGCGAAGCAGCCACTTGTTGGTGAGCACGTGCTTGAGGCCGACCTCCTGGCGCTCCCGCTCGGCCTTCGCCTCGGTACGGATGTCGGCGACCTCGGCCTCGGCGCGCACGTCGTCGCGCACGGTCTTGAGGACGGTGAGCGCCTCGTCGACGCGGCCCTTCTCGATGAGCCAGCGCGGCGACTCCGGCATGCGCAACATGCCGACGAACAGGGCGACCGCGGGGATCGCGCACACGGCGAACATGACCCGCCAGACGCCGTCGATGTGACCGAGGGTGACGATCAGGATGGCGTTGACGATGAACGCGGCGAGCTGACCCGAAACGATCGCGAGCTCGTTGCGGCCCGCGATCGAGCCGCGGATCTCGTACGGCGCGAGTTCGGCGAGGAAGACGGGGACGACGGTCGATGCGCCGCCGACGGCGAGGCCGAGCAGCACGCGGCCGACGATGAGCACGCCGAGCCCCGGAGCTACGACGACGAAGATCGAGCCGACGAAGAACAGGATCGCAAGGAGCAGGATGGTCTTGCGGCGCCCCCACGCATCGCTGAGGCGGCCGCACGTGATTGCGCCGAGCGCGGCCGCGAAGACGAGCGAGCTCGTCGCCACGCCCTCGGTGAACGCGTTGAGCCCGAGCTCGTTGGACATCGGGGTGAGCGCTCCGTTGATGACACCGGTGTCATAACCGAACAGCAGGCCACCGAAGCAGGCGACGATCGAGATCAGCCCGAGCCGGCTCCGATGGGGCCCGGGCTTGAGTGGAGGAAGGGTCGAATGAGAAGACCCAAGAGCGTGTGACATCGCGACTCCTTTGTCATGTCCGCGGGGAGAATCCCGCGTCGATGAACTCCAGAGTTGCATACGTCAATATGTTAAGTCAAACTATTTCCAACGGTTTCGCCCGGCGCCGTCCCGGCCATCACGGCTGGGGCAGCATCGACACGATGCCGCGTCCGGTCGATCGATCATTTCACCCGCTCGGGCCACGGCCCGCTCCCCAACGACGCGGAAGCCAATGAAGCGCGGCGTCTACAACGCGATCCTTCACGACCGCTCGCTCCCAGAGGCCATCGACGT
>JBQDJW010000203.1:0-5594 GCA_052086425.1 Pseudoclavibacter sp.
TGGCTGACCGTCCCCGTTACGCGCCGCCGGGACCTCTCCCCCGCGTTCATCGACCGGATCGCCCGCCGGCTCACTGACCGCAACGCGATTTTCCACGCCTCCTCCGCACCGAACGCGGCCCCGAAGACGCTGCGCTACCTGGCGGCTCATCCGTCCGCACCTCCGGCCACTGCGGAGACGGTCACGGAGCGCATCGGCGCGATGGCCCTGTCGGTGGCGTGACATCGAAGACCGCAGTCCTGCTCTTAGCGATTGATGGCATGGCAGCTGGGTGTTGCGCTGCCTGTCCTCGCCGTTCTGGTACGTGAGCTGTCCGCGATAGCGTGAACATTCCATCCGGATCCTGATCTGCCCACTTGTTCAGAGCACTGGGCGATCAGAGGGAGGAGTCGACGTGGCGCTGACGCACTACGAGACCCTCGGCGTGTCCCGCGACGCCTCGAGAGCCGAGATCACTGCTGCCTTCCGTGCCCAGATGCGGGCCCTGCACGCCGACGCAGGCGGGGACGACGAGCTCGCCAAGCACGTCAGCTCCGCGTACAACGTCCTGGCCAATGCTTCGCGGCGGGCCACCTACGACCGCACCCTGGCAGTGCAGCCCCCATCTGCCGCCTACGATCCGTCCCCGGCACCGCCTCGGCGTCGCGTATTCCATCCCGAGCGAGGGGTTCAATCCGACGCGATGCTGGACGTTGATCCCTCCCAGTGGGACTGGTACATCCCCGCCGGCGCGAACACTGCCCACGCGGGCGTGAAGGCACCGCGCCGCAAGCGCGTTCGCACCGCCCTGCTCGTGGTCGCCTTCGGGGCGTGGGCAGCAGCCGGGGCGGCCGCCGCGGCGACGCTCGGACTGCCACTAGCTCGCGTCGGAGCGGTCTCGACACCGGTCGCGCTGCTGTGCGGCGTCGGAGCGCATCTGGTCTGCTCCGCACTGGTGATCACGCGCAGCATCCTCCGAAGGTGGGGCCTCATCGCAGCCCTACTCGTCACGGCGGCCGGCGCCGCTTGTATCTACCTCGATGCCGGCACGCCACTGCCCACGCTCGGCAGCCCGTTGTGCCTCATGGCGAGCACGCTCACGACGTACCTATCCTTCGGCGTCGCCCTGTCCCGAAGGCCCCGGGAATACGGGATCATCGACTCCTCATTCATCACGCAAGTCGGCACTACCGCGCTCGGCACCCGGAACACCGACATCGAGCGGCTACTCGGCACCCTCACGGGAGCATTCAGCCACCGGGACGGGGTACGCGTGATCCTGCTGCCCGACCGGGTGACTCCGCGGCCCAATACCTCCCTGGTGCGATCGCAAGTAGCGGTCGTCGTCGGACGGTCCGTGCACCTGATAGCGATCCCTCCGCTCGGCGCCGACGGCCTGGAGATCTCAGGAACCGAGATCATCAGCGACGGCCAGGTGCACCGCAATGTCGTCCACGACGAGGTGCAGGCACTCCGTGGACGCTTCGGCCGCGGCTCGGACGTCTATGGGTATGTCGTGCCCACACTGCTCGCTACCGCCCCGACGGAGATCGAGCAGGCTGGCGGAGTCTCGTTCGGCTCGCTCACCCGGGTCCTTGATGCGGTCGGGACCGACGCCTCCCAGAGCCTCGACAAGACGAATACTCTGTTCCGCCATCGAGCACTGGAATCCATGTCGCTTCTGGTCTAACTCGATGCTGTCCATCCTGCGGCCGCCGCAATGGCGCTCTCGAGAGCGTCAAGCGCGGCCGTGATAGTCAGCGAAGAGATCACGGGCCACGTCAAGGACCTCCTGCAGGCGCGCACCAAGCTCACGGCGCGCCGCCGGCGCGGTGATTCCGAGACATTCGACGATCTCGGCTCGGGTGGGGTACTCCCCGATCGCGTGGTGGGCAAAGTAGAGGCGTGCGACGTCGACCGACCGAACCGATTCCCGCTGTAGGCGCCGAGTGCGCGACCGCTCCCGCTCCCGGTCGAGCTGCTCGCATCGGACAATGACGGTCAGGATCCGATCTGACCAGTTCAGCGGCCCCGAGTCCGCCGGCGCCGTGGCAGGCAGGCGAGCATCGGCCTCCGATGACACCTCGTCGAGCGGCATTGCCTGTGCGGTGCGCAAGTCATCCCGTTTGATGAGGACTGCTTGTCGGGCTGCATCCTTCCGGGTGGCGCGCATCCGTTCGTTATGAAAGGCGACGAGCTCGTCATCCGTTGCCGGGCGTTCATGTTCGACCTCGAACAGCTGACGGGACTTCGTGACGTGCGTGGACTTGCGGTCCTGTGCGCTGCCGCCGGGCACGCCCGCGGTGCCGTCGAGCAGCCCCTGGCGCCGGTCGTCGCGGATGCAGGATCTCGTCTCGGACTCGAGGATCATCGGGAGGTTCGCGGTGTAGTTGAACACCGAGCTGGTGCCTGGGCCGTCCTTGGCGCGCCAGCGCTGCGTCACCATCCGCAGGAGTGCCTGGCCGAAGTACGACAGCGCCACGTCGTCGTCATCCCACTGCAGACGCGCGACCCGCTTGACTCGCGCGAGGACTCGACGCACCTCGAGCATCTGGTCTTCGAGGAACTCGTCTAGCCGCCAGCGGAGCTCCGCCTCGCTGGCTGCGTGCAGCATGGTGCACACCTCGGCTTTCCAGGGAGTGTCGAGCGTGTCCCGATCGCACTCGCAGCGGCGGTGGTGCTGGAAGAGGCGGGTGGCCGCGTCGGCGCGGACTCTCACGCCCTCACCCCCGACGCCACCGGTATGACCAGCCCCTATGGTCCGACCATCGCATCGAACCGCGCGACGTGCACAACGCATTCGGGAGGATCCGCTCGGGGGCGGCATGGCATCCATGCAGATGGGTCATCCGTGGGCTCCTCCAGGGCGTCGTGGATGGCTCAGGTGGCACCGGGAGATCTCGTTGGGCATGTCTAACCTGTGTTGGATAATCTATCAGGTAGTGTGAGACATGTCTAAGAGGATGGAGGACTTGTGGACAGAGACGATCGCGGCCCCGGCAAACAGGACGCACTGGGCATGCCGCAAAGGCTGCGACTCCTCGTGGACCTGTACGCCGTCGAGCACGGAACCGAGCCCACCTACCCCGAGATCTCCGGACACCTGGAGGCACGTGGAGTCAGCTTAAGCCGGGCCCGCTGGAGCTACATGCTCAACGGACATCGCGAGGTGACCGATCCCGACCTTCTCGAAGCGATCGCCGACTTCTTTGGCGTGCAATCAGACTTCCTGCTCAGCGACGGCCCTCTCCCTGAGCAGGTCGAATCGCAGCTCGAGCTCATCCGGGTGATGCGCATCGCGCGGGTCAAATCGTTCGCTGCGCGCACCTTGGGGGACGTGTCTCCAGGTGCCCTCGACGCCATCACCCGGTTCCTGGATGAGGAAGCAGCAGGTCGGACCGAAGAGAGGTAATCCATGGCGCGCGCTGGTCGCCGAACTCAAACAACTGATTCATCACTCGGAATCGCGCTACCCGAATTGTTCGCGATGGAAGACATCGTGTCCGCCATCGAGCAGGAACGTGATACGACGATCAAGGTCGTAGAGTTTCCCGAGATCAGTCCAGAGGACGGTCTCTTCGGGATCTGGCTCAACACGAAGTTCGGGGACTATGTTCTCCACGCGCCTGCCCCGTCCGAGTTGCATCGCCAACAGATCATCCTCCACGAACTTGCGCACATGATCCTCGGCCATGACCTGGCAGTAGGGCAGAGCAACGCGTCTAAACTGTTTCCCGATCTCCCCGAAAACGCTGTCGTACGCACACTCGCGCGAGGTCACGACGACAACCAACTTGAACGCGAAGCCGAAACACTGGCAGACCGCCTCGCCCACTCACTGCGCGTGAACGCCCAGCAGTCATCGTTTACAAAGGTGTTCGGATGACCCAGGTCCTCATCGCTACAGCTCTCTGGCTCGCGGTCATCGGGCTCATCATCCTCAGAGGCCACGGAGCAGCGGACCGCTCCACCATCAACGCGACAGCATCGGTCGGAGTGGGCTTATCCCTCAACATCTCACCGCTGTACATGACGGTCGACGCCTGGCTGGGCGGGCACAACCTCACTGGCCTCATCGCCAACATCGCCGTCATCTTCGGGATGTCCTCCCTCGCCCGTGCCGTCGCCCGCGCATCAAATGAGCAGATCTGGCTCAGCAAGCTCGTGCTAGGCCCCCGCCGAACTTGGCTCACCGTGGCCATCACCGTCGCTGCCATCTCAGCCATCGCGTTCTCGCAGGTCGAGATGGAAGGAACGTCCGCACGCTTCATGATCTCCTACGGCGACCAGCCGGCCGCCGCACTGTACTCGGGCGTGCAGCACGTGTATTTCGGCGCCGTCACTGCTTCCCTCGCCATCATTTGCGCGCGCGAAGCCAAGAGAGTCCGCGGCGCGAAGCGGCTCGCAACGATCGTTCTCATGCTCGGCGGAGCAATCCAGACCGTCTCGTGCGTCGACGTCCTGGTGATGGATGCTTCCCACGTCGCCGGCTATGAAGGGGTCCTCGCTGCTGCGCAGAGCGTTTACGACTATGTCAACGCAATCAGCTTCCTGCTCATCACGGCCGGGTTCGTACTGCTCCCTCTCGGACGACTCATCGACAACCGCAGAGACAACAGGCGATCCGCCGACCTACTCGGGATGCTCACCCAGGCTTGGGAACGCGCACAGAATCTCAAGCCACTCGGCGCATGGGTCGAGAAGTCCGATGATCATGGCTCAGCTCTGTACCGGCTCATCGTTGAGGTGCGCGATGTCCAAGCCACCATGGGTCACGGCTTTACCTTGACGACCGACGAGGCCGCCGCTCTCGACGAGGCAGAGCGCCACCTCATGGGTGAGCTGCCCGCAGTTCGTGCCCATGCGTAAGCCGACAGTGCCGCTGGTGGTCGCCGGGGCTGCGGTCCTCGCCATTGGTCTATCGGGTGCAGTCGGTTGCGCTATCGCCCGCGCTCTCACAGCGCCGTACAGCGGCCGGAGGTACTCCACTCGAATCATGGGTGTCTCGAGGAATGGCGAACAGTCGACGGTGACCCTGGAAGACACCGCCCAAACCCGACGGCCGGGCAGGTACGGCGCGTTCCTCCCGGACGGCCGCCACATCCGATTCAGCACCGCCGTCGTCACATCAGATACCGGGGTGGCCCGGGAAGTGTCCGCTAGTGCCGCTGACGCGCTGGTTGGCGTCGAGCGCGTTTCGTGGACCGGTATCGAGTTTCCGACACCGAACGATGCGGGCCTCCATGCCCTCGATGCGAACATCGAATCAGAGCATGGTCCGATTCCCGCCTGGGTGATCGACAGTGCCTCGCGGGCAACGTGGGCCGTGCACATCCACGGTCTCGGCAGTTCGCGTGCCGGCACGCTTCGCGGCGTCCAGATCGCCTCCGAGCTTGGCCTTACGTCGCTCGTGACCACGTATCGGAACACGGTCGATGGTCCCCAGGTCGGGTCGAGGCGATCGACACTCGGTATCGATGAGTTCCACGACGCCGAGCCAGCCCTCGAATTCGCGATCGAGCATGGCGCCGAGCAGATCGTTCTGTTCGGCTGGTCGATGGGGGCGAGCATCGCGCTTCGCCTCGCACACCACTCCCCGTGGAGTAATCGGGTCC
>JBQDJW010000204.1:0-5592 GCA_052086425.1 Pseudoclavibacter sp.
GGCGCGGCGCGCAGCTGGGCATTCTGATCCGCGGTCCGCAGGTGCTGGAGGACACGCGCAAGATCGACACCGTCCTGCTCGACAAGACCGGCACCATCACCGAGGGCAGCCTCGCGGTCGCGTCGGCGGATCCCACCGAGGGAACCACCCGGGCGAGCCTGCTGTCGCTCGCCGGCGCGGCCGAGTCCGGATCCGAGCACCCCATCGCCCGCGCGATCGTCGACGCGGCGCGGGAAGAATCGTCCCTTCACGAGCCGACATCGTTCACCTCGGCTCCGGGCGGCGGCGTCCGCGCCGAGGTCGGCGGACGCGCCGTCGTCGTCGGTCGTGCGAGCTGGCTGACCGAGAACGGCATCGCGTTGACCGACGCTCACCTGTCCGCCCTCGCCGACGCGCAGAACAGCGGCGCGACATCGATCCTGGTCGCGGTCGACGGGCGCTTCGCTGGGCTGATCAACCTGACGGACACCGTCAAGGACACCTCGGCGAACGCCATCGCGGCACTCAAGACGCAGGGTCTGCGTCCGGTCCTGCTCACCGGCGACAACGCCGCCGTCGCGAAGCAGGTCGCCGCCTCGGTCGGCATCTCGCCCGAGGACGTGTTCGCAGACGTCTTCCCCGAAGGAAAGGCGCAGGCAGTGCGCGACCTGCAGGCGCGCGGCCGGGTGGTCGCGATGGTGGGCGACGGCGTGAACGACGCGCCCGCGCTCGCGCAGGCCGACCTGGGCGTGGCGATGGGATCCGGCACTGACGTGGCGATCGAAGCGGCGGATCTGACCATCATGGGCAACGATCTGCACCAGGTCGCGCAGTCGATCGAACTGTCGCGCAAGACGCTCGGCATCATCAAGGGCAATCTGTTCTGGGCGTTCCTCTACAACGCGGCCGGCATCCCGATCGCCGCCGCCGGATTCCTGAACCCGATGATCGCCGGCGCTGCCATGGCCGCCAGCTCGGTGCTGGTCGTCGCGAACTCGCTGCGTCTGCGCCGCTTCGGCAGGGTGCGCTGACCCACGGCCCGATGCCCCGCACGACTCGGCCCTGGCGAAGTCGTCACACTGTCGGCTACATTGTCAACAATATTGCTGACCGTGTGCGGCGACGGATCCTCGCATCGGCCGAACGCAATCGAAACGTCCGTTCAATCGAGAGGAAGCACCCGGTGGCCGACAACTCCCACGTGCGCAATCAGCTCCGCGAGGCAATTCTGCGCGGCACCTACGCACCTCGCCAGCGCCTGATCGAGGCCGAACTGGCCGAGGAGTACGGCGCGAGCCGCTTCGTGCTGCGCAACGCGCTGATCCAGCTGGCGTCCGAGGGCCTGGTTGAGATGCAGCCGAATCGCGGCGCGCGCGTGCGGGAGGTGACCGTCGCCGAAGCAGTCGAGATCACCGAGATCCGGCAGGCGATCGAAAGCCTCGTCGCGGCGCGCGCCGCCGAACGGGTCTCGGACGAACAAGCCGATTACCTCCGCGAGCTCGGGGATCAGATGCGCGCGGCGGTCGACCATAACGAGCTCGTGAAGTACTCCGAGCTCAATACCGCATTGCACACCACCCTCCGCGAGATCGCCGGGCACGACACCGGATCTCGCATGCTCGAACAGCTCAACGGACAGATGGTCAAGCACCAGTTCCAGCTGTTCCTCGTGCCCGGCCGGCCGAACACCTCGCTACCCGAGCACCTGGCGATCATCTCCGCCGTCTGCGCGCGCGATCCCGAGGCCGCGCGGGCCGCGATGCACACGCATGTCGGCAGCGTGGTGACCACGCTCGAGGAGTTCGCGGAGAACAGCGCCGCGTCGGTGTAATCCCCCTTCAATACGGATTGTTATCAATCCCGTCAACATTATTGACAACCATGGCTGTGCCTGGGTAGCGTCATCTCGTCGGCGGGAATGGACCCGTCCGCACATACCCCTCACACAACGGAGTGACATGAAAAAGGCAGCTTTCTTCGCCGTCGCGGCGATCTCCGCTCTCGCACTGAGCGGATGCACCGACTCAGACGCCCCCGCGGGCGGCACGGACTCGGATTCCGGAAGCTCGGCAGACCTGACGCCGGTCGCCGTCGGCGTCATCCCGATCGCTGACACCGCCGCGCTGTACGTCGGCGACTCGGAGGGCTTCTTCGAGGACGAGGGCCTGGACCTCACGATCGAGACCGCGACCGGCGGCGCCGCGATCGTGCCGGCCGTCGTCTCGGGCGACTACCAGTTCGGCTTCAGCAACACCCTCTCGCTCATGGTCGCCGCCGATCAGGGCCTCGACATCCAGATGGTCAGCTCGGCCGTTTCCACGACGGGCGACACCGAGAAGGACATGGGCGCGGTCATCACCAAGCCCGACTCCGGCATCTCCTCCCCCGCCGACCTCGCGGGCAAGACCGTGTCGAGCAACAGCGTCGGCAACATCAACGACACCGCGGTGCGCACAGTCGTCGACGAGACCGGCGCGGATTCGTCGACGATCGACTTCGTCGAGGTGCCGTTCCCGGATGCCGTCGCAGCGGTCGAGAACGACCAGGTCGATGCCGCGTTCGTCGTCGAGCCCTTCGTCACCACCGCGATCGAGGCGGGCCTCGAGGTCGTCACGTATGCGTACGCCGACTTCGACACCAACCTCGACATCGCCGCCTACTTCTCGATGAGCGATGTCGACCCCGACCTGCTCGAGAAGTTCCAGACGGCCATGACGAAGTCGCTCGAGTTCGCCGATGCCAACCCCGACACGGTGCGCGAGATCATGGCGACGTACACCAAGACCGACCCCGAGACGCTCGCGAAGATCACCCTGCCGAAGTACCCGACCGAGATGGACAAGCCGTCGATCGAGAAGCTCGCCGCGCAGGCGGAGAGCTACGGCGTCCTGTCGGCCGAACCGGACTTCGACAGCCTGCTGCCGTGACTGCAGTCCTCAACACCATGAGCGAGGTGCGGCGCCTGCGGCGCACCTCCTCATCGTCGCGGGGGCCCGTGCTCGGTGCCGTGGGTGTGATCGGATTCCTGGGGATCTGGGAACTCGTCTCCCGCCTGGGCCTGGTCGACTCACGGTTCGTGCCGCCCGCCAGCGAGGTGCTCGTGCAGTTCGGCGTGTACGTCGTCGACAAGGCCTTCTGGCGCGATGTCGGCTCGACCATGCTCAGCTGGTCGCTGGGCCTGGCCATCGCCGTCATCGCCGCCACCGTGCTCGGGTTCCTCATCGGATCCAGCCGGATCATGGAGCGCCTCACCCACTCGACCATCGAGTTCCTGCGCCCCGTTCCCTCGGTCGCCCTGATCCCGCTCGCCGTACTGCTGTTCGGCACGCAGATCCAGGCGGGCCTGCTGCTCATCGTGTACGCCGCGTTCTGGCAGGTGCTGCTGCAGGTGATCTACGGCGCCAAGGACGTCGACCCCGTCGCCGATTCGACCGCCCGCAGCTATGGGCTGTCGCGATTCCAGCGCATCCGTTACGTCACGTGGCCGACGGCCCTGCCGTACCTGATGACGGGGATCCGTTTGGCGGCCGCCGTCGCCCTGATCCTTGCGATCACGGCGGAGCTCATCATCGGCACCGACGGTCTCGGCAAGCAGATCGCCGAGACCCGAGAAGGCGGAGCCATCACGAGCATGTACGCACTGATCCTCGCGACCGGCCTCATCGGCGTGGCGATCAACCTCGTCGTGCGCTTCGTGGAGCGTCGCACGCTCGCGTGGCACACGTCGGTTCGGATGGAGGCCGCGGGATGAAATTCTTCAAGTCCGTCTTCTTCCTCCTGGCGCTGCCGGTTGTGCTCATCGCGCTGTGGTGGCTGTCGGCCATCGTCAACCCGAGCTTCTTCGTGCCGACACCGGGCGAGCTGATCACGACGTTCTTCACGACGTGGTTCGGCGAACGGTTCACCGACGATGTGCTCCCGAGCCTCGGGCGCCTGGCGCTCGGCATCATCGGATCCGTCGTCGTCGGCATCGTGCTCGGCCTCCTGATCGGTTCGTTCCGCACGCTGCGTCAGCTGCTCGAGCCGCTGCTCGAGTTCTTCCGCGCGATCCCGCCGCCCGTGCTGCTGCCGCTGCTGATGATCATCATCGGCGTGAACTGGCGCATGCAGGTGTTCGTGATCATCTTCGGATCCCTGTGGCCGGTGCTGCTGAACACCGTCGAGGGCGTTCGCGCCACCGACGAGGTGCAGCGCGACACGGCTCGCAGCTATGGGCTCGGACGCGCCGCGCGCCTGCGCTACCTGATCCTGCCGGCGGCCGCGCCGCAGATCCTCGCGGGCATCAGACAGTGTCTGTCGATCGCCCTGATCCTGATGGTCATCTCGGAGCTGTGGTACACCTCCTCCGGCCTCGGGTTCACCATCGTCAAGTTCCAGCGCGACTTCGCCATCCCCGAGATGTGGAGCGGCATCCTCGTGCTGGGCCTGATCGGTCTCCTATTGGCGGTGCTGTTCCGCTACATCGAGCGCTATCTGCTGCGCTGGTACCACGGATTGAGAGAAGTTCAACGTGAGTCTTGAGAACCCCACCCCCGTCCTCCTCGTCGACGGGCTGCGCAAGATCTACCCGGCGCCGACGCCGCAGGCCGAAGCCGTCGAGGCGATCCGCAACCTCACCTTCAGCATCCCCCAGGGGCAGCTGGTGTGCATCGTCGGCCCGTCCGGCGCCGGTAAGACCACGCTGCTGAAGTGCATCGCCGGTCTGCTGCCGCCGACGAGCGGCACCCTCGAGCTCGAGGGCAAGCCGATCACCGGGCCGCCGCGCACGATGGCCGTCGTCTTCCAGGAGTACGGGCGCAGCCTCTACCCGTGGATGAGCGTGCAGGCCAACGTCGAGCTGCCGCTGAAGACCGCGGGCATGGGCAAGGCCGAGCGCCGTCAGCGCACCGCCGAGGCGCTCGACGCCGTCGGGCTCGGCGATGCCGGCGATAAGTACCCGTGGCAGCTGTCGGGCGGAATGCAGCAGCGCGTCGCGATCGCGCGCGCCGTCGCGTACCGGCCGCAGATCCTCCTGATGGACGAGCCGTTCGCGGCGGTCGACGCGCAGACCCGCGCCGACCTCGAGGACCTCGTGCGCAAGATCTGGAAGGAGCTCGGCGTCACCGTGCTGTTCGTCACGCACGACATCGACGAGTCGGTCTACCTCGGCCAGCGCGTGATCGTGCTGTCGAACCGGCCGACCGTCGTGCAGGACGACGTGGCGATCGATCTGCCCGACGAGCGCGACCAGCTCACGACGCGCTCGGATCCGCGTTTCGTCGAACTGCGTCATCACATCTACGGTGAGATCCAGCGCGCCAAGGGCAACACCGGAGACGCGGAGCAGGCGAAGACCGCCTGATATTCGCCGATAACCTGTTCAGGTCGCAGATTCCCGCCGCGAGGCAGGATCTGCGACCTGAACTGTGTGTGAGAGGACCAAAGAGATGACGCAGCGCGGACGCAAACAGGCGGCCCTCGCGATCGTGGCCCTGTGCCTGGTCGCAACGCTCATGCGACCCGCGATCACCGCGGTCGGTCCGCTCATCGACCGCATCGCCGCCGACACCGGAATCCCGCTCGCCGTGCTCGGGTCGCTGTCGACCATCGTGCTGATCACGTGGGCGATCGTCT
>JBQDJW010000205.1:0-5589 GCA_052086425.1 Pseudoclavibacter sp.
CGAGGTCGGCGCGCGAGAGCGCCGTGACGGACCGCCCGGCGAACGCGCGCTGCAGGTCGCGCCCGAGCATGCCGCCCGCCCCGGCGATGAGCACGCGCGAGGGCCCGCCCGCCCGACCGGGCAGCGGGTCGCCGGGCAGGTTGCCGCCGGCCCGGGTGCTGACGTCGTTGCTCGCGGGCGCGTCGGTCACAGGGCGGCCCGCTCCTTCAGCGGCTCCCACCACGCGCGGTTGTCGCGGTACCACTGCACGACGTCGGCGAGGCCCTCTTCGAACGGAACCTGTGGCTCGTACCCGAGCTCGTTCTGAATCTTCGAGATGTCGACGCAGTAGCGCAGGTCGTGGCCGAGGCGGTCGGCGACGCGGTCGACGTACGACCAGTCCTTGCCGGTCGCGTCGAGCAGCTTCTGCGTGATCTCCTTGTTGGTGAGCTGCGTTCCGCCGCCGATGTTGTAAATCTCGCCTGCGCCGCCCTTGGTGAGTACGAGTGCGATGCCGCGGCAGTGGTCGTCGACGTGCAGCCAGTCGCGCACGTTGTTGCCCTCGCCGTAGAGGGGCACGTGCTTGTCGTCGATGAGGTTCGTGACGAACAGCGGGATGAGCTTCTCGGGGAAGTGGAAGCGGCCGTAGTTGTTGCTGCAGCGCGTGATCGAGATGTTCATGCCGTGCGTGCGGTGGTACGAGCGCGCCATGAGGTCGCTCGACGCCTTCGACGCGGCGTACGGGCTGTTCGGCAGGAGCGGGCACTGCTCGTCCCACTCGCCCTCCTCGATCGAGCCGTAGACCTCGTCGGTCGACACGTGCACGAAGCGTTCGAGCTCGTGGCGGAGTGCTGCGTCGAGCAGGCGCTGCGTGCCGACGACGTTGGTCTCGACGAAGATCGAGGCGTCGCGCACCGAGCGGTCGACGTGCGATTCGGCGGCGAAGTGCACGACCGCGTCGACCTTGGGAATCCACTCGTCGAGCAGGTCGTTGTCGCGGATATCGCCCTCGACGAAGGTGAGGCGGGGCGAGTCGGCGACCGAGTCGAGGTTCGCGCGAATGCCCGAGTACGTGAGGGCGTCGAGCACGACGACCTCGGCGCCCTCAAGGCCTGGCAGCGCGTCCTCAAGCGTGCGTCGTACGAAGTTGGAGCCGATGAAGCCGGCGCCGCCGGTCACGAGAAGCTGCATGCGTGGTCCTTGCTGCGTGGTCGATCAGTGCGCGGGGCGCTCGCCGCGGCGTGCGTCCATCGTGCATGGTACCGCGCGGCACCCGCGAGCACGTCGGGCGGCGCGAATCAGCCGGGAACTGCCCGGTATCGGCGCTGGCCTCGGCAGGCGGCGTCGCCGTCGCCGCCGTCGTCATCCCCGTCGCCGGGCGCCCCGGGCGCCACCTCAGTCGCCGAGCGACGCGGGCCACCAGGGCAGGCGGTCGGCGAGCGTCCCGGCCGCCGCGTACGCGAGCGCCCGCATGAAGGTCGCCGTCACGTGGTCGTCGTCGTAGAACACGGTGAGCCCGCCGAGCTCGGGGCGGCAGATGCCGCCGGGGCAGATCGACTCGTTGAGGTCGACGTACGTGCCGCCTGCCCCCTCGATGTCGGCCTGCAGGGACGCGTTCGGCGCCGTCAGCGTCGTCGTCCACCGGCAACGCGGGCTGTCGAAGCCCCAGCGCTCGGCGCAGTCGACCATGTGCAGGTCGCTGCGCGGGTTGTCGCGCACGGCGATGACCTCGATGCCCGCGTCGGTCATCTCGTCGATCCACTCGGTGAGGCCCGGCAGCTCCAGCTCAGTCATCGCATCCTGACTCCACGATGCCAAGACGACCACCGCATCCGGGCGATTCTCGAGGATGTCGGCCGTCGCGTCCTCCCAGAGCCCGAGGCACGTGTCGCGCCAGGCATCGTCGAACCACTCGGCGTCTGCCGACTGCAGCGCGCCGAACTGGCACGCGTGGTCGAGGTAGCCGCGCACGGCCCACCCCTGGGCGACCGCCGTCTCGTCGACCAGCTGCGCGAGCTGCATAGCGTGCGAGTTGCCGACCACGTAAATCGAGCGGGATGCGGTGGTCGGGTCGACCTCGTCGAGATTCGCCTGACAATACGGCAGCGAGCGGTCGCCGGCCGACTGCGGCAGCATGTCTGGTTCGCAGCCGGCGAGCGCCCCGAGATCGCCGGATTCCCACGGCGCGGGAATCGGCACGTCGGCGCCCGGACCGGTTTCGCCGAGGGCTTCCGCGTCGGGCTGGTCGGGGTCGTCGCTCAGGCCGGTCGGCGGCGTGCTCGGCCCCGACGCGCCAGTGATGTTCGCGCCGTTGCCGGTCGCGCTCGCGCCGACGGCGTTCGGGCCCATCGCCGACAGGTCGGCGTCTTGCACCTGCGCCTGCGCCTGCTCGTGCTGCCGGTCGGCGTATGCGCTCGCGGCCGTCGAACCGCCCGACACGAGCGCGGCCAGCAGCGCGACGGCGCCGACGGCGCGCCACGGGAACCGGCGCAGGCGGTGCAGCACCAGCGGGCGATCGGCCGGATGCTCGGGGCGCGATGAGTGCCCCCGCACCAGCCTCGAGAATGGGCGCTCGACGAAGTGCACCGCCGCGACGGCGAGCGCTCCCGAGACGATGAGGTAGCCGGAGCCCTCGATGAATCCAGGGTGGTCGGAGCGCAGGATCGACATGCCGAAGATGAGCACGGGCCAGTGCACGAGATAGAGGGCGTAGGTGTAGTCGCCGGCCCTGGCGAGCAGCGGATGCGCGAGGAGCCGATCGCCGCCGAATCGGCTGGCGGGGCCGGGTGAGCCGGCCGCGACGATCACGAGGGCCGCCGAGACGACGGGCCACAGCGCCGCGACCCCCGGGAAGGTTCCCTCGACCGGCACGACGAGCCCGCAGGTCACGGCCCCCACGATGCCGAGCCAGGCGAGCGTCCCGCGCCAGATCGCGCCGCCGCGCCACTGATCGAGGCGGATGAACGGAAGCACGAGCGCGAGCACGGAGCCGGCCGCGAACTCCCACAGTCGTGCGCCGAGATCGAAGTAGGCGTGTTGCTGGTCGGCGATCGTCGCCGCCGTCGACGCGGCCAGGCCTGCGACGAGGATCGTGCCGAAGATCGCGAGGCACATGGCGCGCAGCGAGATGCGCCGGCGCACGGCGGCGGAGCGCCGCGCAAGCGCGATGGCCGCGAACAGCAGCGGCCAGATCACGAAGACCTGCCCCTGCACGGAGAGCGACCAGTAGTGCTGGAACGGCGACGCGAGCACCTCGCCGTCGGCGAAGTAGTCGACGAGCGCGCCCTGCAGCCAGCGGTTCTCGACGTAGAGCGAGCTCGCGAAGAACTGCTCGGCGTAGGCGCCGAACTGCGAGACCGGCAGCGCGATCAGACTGCCGGCGAGGATCGCGGCGGCGACGGCGACGGCGAGCGGCATGAGGCGCCCGAATCGGCCGGCGATATAGCCGAAGGGGAGGAGCGGTGCGCCTCGATCGAGTCGCCCGAACAGTGAGCGAGTCATGAGGAACGACGACACGAGCAGGAAGATGTCGACGCCGCCCGAGACGCGGTCGAACCAGATGTGGAACGTCGCGACGAGCAGCAGCGCGAGGGTGCGCAGCCCCTGCACCTCCGGGAGCCAGGCGGCGGGCGCGGCGGGCGGCGCGGATGCGGGCCGGCGGCCGGTCGTCGCCGGTCGGTGCCGGACGCGCGCGGGGTCGTTGGCCGGCCCCGGCGCACCGGCGGGGCCGGTCCCTCGTGAGGCGATGGCAGCATCCACGTCACTCACGGTAACTCGGTTCGATCAGGTCGTGGGTGCGCGCAGTTCCGCCGGCCACCAGGGGAGGACCTCGTTGAACCGCGGCGCGCTCGCGAACGCCAGCGACCGCAAGTACGTCGCGGAAACGTGACCGCTGTCGAAGAACACGTTGATGCCCCCGACCTCGGGGCGACACACGCCGTCGGGGCAGATGAGGTCGTTGAGGTCGAGGTACATGCCGCCGGCGCCCTCGACCGAGGCGCGCAGGTGGTCATTCGGCTCGGTGAGCGTCGTCGGCCATGAGCACTCGCCGCTGTCGTAGCCCCAGATGGCGGCGCAGTCCGGCATGTGGATCGAGCTGCGCGGATTGTCGCGCAGCACGATCACCTCGGTGCCTGCCGCCGAGATCGTGCGAATCCAGTCGGTCAGTCCGGGCAGTCCGGCTTCGTCGTCGGGCCCGAGGCTCTGCGTGCCAAGCACGACGACCGCGTCTGGACGGTTCGCCAGGATGTCGGTCGTCGCATCGTCCCAGACCTGCAGGCACTCCTCCTGATTCACGTCGCCGTACGCGCCGTACTGGCACCCGAACATGAGGTGGGCGCGCACCGCCCACTGCTGGTAGATCGCGGTCTGGTTCACAAGCTGGGTCAATTGCTGCACGTGTGAGTTGCCGACGAGGTACACGCTGCGATTCGTGTCAGCCGGGTTGAAGAGCGACGTGTTCGCGAAGCAGTGCGCGAGCGCCTGGTCGCTGATGCCCGCCGGGAGTAAATCCTGGGTGCACGAGGGGAGCCCGCCGATGTCGCTCGAGGAGATCCACGGATTCGGGATGACGACGCCAGGATTCGGGTTGACGCCGCCGGGCGAATTCGGTCCCAAGGCGGACAGGTCGTACAGGCCGAGCTGCTCCCAGGCCAGCTCGACACGGTCGTCGATCTCTTCGTCGGCCCGCTGAGTCACGGAGTAGGCCAACGCGGGCAGCAGGGCGACGACGATGCACGCGCGCCACGGGATGGTGCGCGGCCACCGGGCGTCGCGTCCCGCGCGCAGGCGTGAGAACCATCCGAACGGCTTCTCGATGAGGTGCACGGCGACCACCGACAGCGCTCCCGAGATCGCGAGAATGACGGTGCCCTGAATGGCATCGGGGCGCGCGGTGGGCAGCACGGCCATGCCGAAGATCAGCACGGGCCAGTGGATGAGGTAGAGCGCGTAGGTGTAGTCGCCGATGCGGGTCATGATCGGGTGGGCGAGCAGCCGGTCGCCGCCGAACCGCGTCGGCGCGCCCGCCCCTGTGATGACGAGTGCGGCCGAGACGACGGGCCACAGGGCCGCGACGCCGGGAAACGTGCCGTCGACCGGGATGATGATGCCGCACAGCACCGCGCCCGCGATGCCGAGCCAGGTCATGATCGACCTCGTGATCGGGCCGAAGCGCATCCACGGCATGACCAGCGCCAGCACAGAGCCGGCGGCGAACTCCCACACGCGGGCGCTCAGATCGAAGTACGCGAACTGTTGGTCCTGCGCCGTCATGATCGTCGACCACACGAGACCGCCGACGAACAGCCCGCCGAACAGGATGAGCGCGGCGGGTCGGAGGGGTGCGCGCAACCACCTGTTGAGGGCCCAGAGCACGACGAACAACAGCGGCCAGATGATGAAGATCTGGCCCTGGATCGAAAGCGACCAGTAGTGCTGGAACGGGGAGGCGAGCGTGCCGTCACTCGCGAAGTAGTCGACCACGGCGTCTTGCAGCCAGCGGTTCTCGAAGTAGAGCGAGCTCGCGAAGAACTGCTCGACGTATTCGCGCAGGCGTGAGTGGGGCAGCAGGAACGCGCTCGCGCCGAGTATGAGGGCGCCGATGCCGAT
>JBQDJW010000206.1:0-5588 GCA_052086425.1 Pseudoclavibacter sp.
TCAACGATTTCAAGGTGACGAACGAGGATACAGTTTTCTCCCGGTTGGGGCACGAGACCTCCAACATTCCTCTCAACCAACGACTCGCACACAGCCTGGCAAAGGGGCCACGCACACCCAGCGTCTGTTGGCGGCGTTCCCGGTCGTGTCGACGGTTGCGTGGGGCGGCGCAGGGTGCGCAGCACTGGCAGGGCGGGCGACACCGGATGCGCGGGACGCGAACGGGACCCGCGGGTCAGCTCAGGCCGAGTGCGGCGCGGAGCTTCGGAACGAGAGCGTCGAAGGCGAGGCGGCGGTGGCTGAGCGCGTCCTTCTCGCCTGGCGTCAACTCCGCCGCGCTGCGTCCGCCCGCGTCATCCGGCGCGAAGATCGGGTCGTAGCCGAAGCCACCCTCCCCCGTCACGGCGCGCAGGATCCGCCCCGGCCACTCGCCACGGACGGCATCGACGAAGATGTCACCGCCGGCGCCGTCTCCGTCGGCCCCGTCGCCCCCGCGCGCGTACGCCGCCGGAACCACCATGGCCGCCGCAGCCGTGAAGGTGGCCGACCGGTGCGCATCAGGAACATCGCTGAGCTGCCAGAGCAACAGGTCGACATTCTCGCGCGCGTCCTTCGCCGGGCCCGACCACCTCGCCGAGAAGATGCCTGGCGCTCCCCCGAGCACGGCGACCGAGATGCCCGAGTCGTCGGCGATCGAAGGCAGGCCCGTGTGCTCGGCGGCCGCGCGCGCCTTGATGATCGCGTTCTGCTCGAACGTCACGCCGACCTCGGCCGGCTCCGGTCCGTCGTAGGAGCGCAGCTCGATGCCGTCAAGCGCCGGGCCGAGGATGCGACGCAGCTCCTCGAGCTTGTGCGCATTGTGGGAAGCGAGCACGACGGGAATCGGAGCGCCCGTCGCGGCGCCGGAGGTCACGGCAGCTCCGTGGCGAGCGATTGGCTCTGCAGCTCGGTCAGGCGCGTCGTCCCGATGAGTGCGAGGTCGAGCAGCTCGTCGAGCTCGCCGCGATTGAACGGCGCGCCCTCGGCCGTGCCCTGCACCTCGATGAACGAGCCCGAGCCGGTAGCAACGACGTTCATGTCGGTCTCGGCCGCCGAGTCCTCGACGTACGGCAGGTCGAGCACCGGGCGTCCGCCGACGATGCCGACCGAGATCGCGGCGACCGAGTCGCTGAACACGTCGGCCTTCTGCCGCACATGCCCCTCGTTCTTCGCCCACGCGATCGCGTCGACGAGCGCGACGTACGCGCCCGTGATCGAGGCCGTACGCGTACCGCCGTCGGCCTGCAGCACGTCGCAGTCGACGACGATCGTGTTCTCGCCGAGCGCCTTCGTGTCGACGACGGCGCGCAGCGAGCGGCCGATGAGTCGCGAGATCTCGTGCGTGCGCCCGCCGATCTTGCCCTTGACCGACTCGCGCGAGCTTCGCTCGTTCGTCGCGCGCGGCAGCATCGCGTACTCGGCGGTCACCCAGCCGGTGCCCTTGCCGGTGAGCCAGCGCGGCACGCCCGGCGTGAAGCTCGCCGTGCACAGCACGCGCGTGCGCCCGAACGAGATGAGCGCAGAGCCCTCAGCCTGCTCGCTCCAGCCGCGTTCGATCGTCACGGGGCGCAGCTCGTCGATGGCGCGGCCGTCGGGGCGTTCGGTCGAAGTCATTGGTCCTCCGTTGTCGGGGTGGCGTGTGCCGCCGGGGTGGCGGTTCGTGGTTGCAGGATGCGGTGGGGTTGCAGGATGCGGTCGGGTCGCGGGTTGCGATCGGGGCGCGAACCGCAGCTGAGCGGCGGTGCGCGGTCAGGTGGCGGGATGCGGCGATGGCGGCAGCGTGATCGCCGCGGTTTCGAGGCGGCCGACGTGGTCGACGTCGGGCCCGAGGAATCGCTGCGCGAGGCGCACGAACGCGTCGGTGTCCGGCCCCGTCTGCCGGTAGGAGTACGTGGGGGCTTGGCCGGTCCGGTCGAGCAGGTCGCGCGAGGCGAGCTGGCGGTAGACGTCTTGCGCAGTCTCGACATCGCTCGAGACGAGTCTGACCCCAGTCCCCATGACGTAACCGATGACCCCCTTGAGGAACGGATAGTGGGTGCAGCCGAGCACGACCGTGTCGACCCCCGCCCGTTTCAGGGGCTCGAGGTACTCCTCGGCCAGCCGCACGAGCTCGGGGCTCGTCGTGTCGCCGCGCTCGACGTACTCGACGAACGCGGGGCACGCGCTCGCCGTGATCTCGAGGTGCGGGGCCGCGGCGAACATGTCCTGGTACGCCCGCGACTCGATCGTCGTCGGGGTGCCGATGACCCCGACGCGGCCCGTGCGGGTCGCGGAGACCGCCGCGCGCACTGCCGGGGCGATGACCTCGATGACTGGCACGTCGTACCGCTCGCGCGCATCCCGCAGCACTGCCGCCGACGCCGTGTTGCACGCGATCACGAGCAGCTTGACGCCCTCGGCGACGAGTTCGTCGAGCACCTCGAGCGAGTAGCTGCGCACATCGGCGATCGGCTTCGGCCCGTACGGCGAGTGGATCGTGTCGCCGATGTACCGCAGCGACTCCCCCGCTAGCTGCGCGCGGATCTCCCGCGCGACGGTGAGCCCGCCGACGCCGGAGTCGAAGATGCCGATCGGTGCGCTGCTCACGAGCGACGATCCTACCGTCGGGCCTCTCAACGGCCGTTACCTCCTCGGCTCGCGCCTCACGACTCGCGCCGCCAGGCCGAATGCACCACGGCTCACGTGACCCCGCCTCCCGTAGGCTGTCGCGGTGACCACCGGCACCGCCTCGACGGCCCTCCTCACCGACCAGTACGAGCTGACGATGATCGATGCGGCCCTGAGGGGCGGCACCGCGGATCGCGACTGCGTGTTCGAGCTCTTCGCTCGCAAGCTCCCCGCCGGCCGCCGCTACGGCATCGTCGCCGGCGTCGGCCGCGCCCTCGAGGCGCTGCAGCGCTTCCGGTTCGGCGACGACGAGCTCGAGTTCCTGCGTGAGCGGGGCGTCGTGCGCGATGCGACGATCGACTGGCTTGCCGATTACCGGTTCACAGGCAATATCCGCGGTTACCGGGAGGGCGAGGCGTTCTTCCCGAACTCGCCGCTGCTCGAGGTGCGCGCCGGCTTCGCCGAGGGCGTCGTGCTCGAGACCCTGCTGCTGAGCATCTTCAACTACGACTCGGCGGTCGCGAGCGCTGCATCCCGCATGGTCGGCGTCGCCGGCGGCCGCCCGATCGCCGAGATGGGGTCGCGACGCACCGGCGAACACTCGGCCGTCGCCGCCTCGCGAGCCGCCTACATCGCGGGCTTCGACGCGACGAGCAACCTCGAGGCCGGCCGCACGTGGGGCGTGCCGACCATGGGAACTGCCGCTCACTCGTTCACGCTGCTGCACGACTCCGAGCGCGACGCGTTCGAGGCCCAGATCGACACGCTCGGCGTCGGCACGACCCTGCTCGTCGACACGTACGACGTGCGCAGCGCGGTCGAGCTCGCGGTCGAAGTCGCGGGACCCGGGCTTGGCGGCGTCCGCCTCGACTCGGGCGACCTGCCGACCCTCGTCGCCGAGGTGCGCGCGCAGCTCGACGATCTCGGCGCGACCGGCACGAAGATCACCGTCACGAACGACCTCGACGAGTTCGCGATCGCCGGCCTGTCCTCGGTCCCCGTCGATTCGTACGGCGTCGGCACCTCGGTCGTGACCGGCTCAGGGCACGTCGCCTCCGGCATGGTCTACAAGCTTGTCGCGCGCCGCGACGGCCCCGACGGCGAATGGGTGTCGGTCGCGAAGGCCTCGGCCGGCAAGGTGTCGGTCGGCGGCGTGAAGCACCCCGTCCGCCGCCGAAACGAACGCGGCGTCGCGACCGCCGAGCTCGTCGGCATCGGCGAGGCGCCCGTCGGCGATGCCGACGACCGCGAGCTCTACGTCGACCTCGTCACGGACGGCGAGGTCGACGAGCAATGGCTTGGCCAGGCCGGCGTCGCGGCCGCACGCGCACACCGCGCCACCGCGATCGCCGAGCTGCCGCGCACGGCGCTCCGCCTGCGCGACGGCGACGCCGCGCTCGAGACGGTGTTCGTCGGGGCGTAGGCGCGCGAGTGAGAAGGAGCCGAGCGAACGAGCGGGCGGCTCGCTAGGACTTCATCTTCTCGTAGATGGCCTTGCAACTCGGGCAGACCGGGAACCGGTCGGGGTTCGCATTCGGCAGCCACTTCTTGCCGCACAGCGCGCGCACCGGCTTGCCGGTCACGGCCGACTCGAGGATCTTGTCCTTCGGCACGTAGTGCGAGAACTTGTCGTGATCGCCTGGGTCTTGCGACTGCTCTTCTTCGAGGAGTTCCTCGAGCTCGCGGTCGAGCACCGACGTCGAGCCACCGGTAGCCGGGCTCTCGGGGCCTGCGGGAGGGAGCGTGCTTGACATGCCCGCTAGCTTACGCCTTCACCCCTCGTCCATGCAGGCCGTCGCCGCCGGCGTGAGCGCAGTCGCAAGCGCCGCCTGCGTCCGACGAGCGGCGCAGCGCGTCAGAGGTCCGCGAATGCGCTCGCCGGCTGTTCGATACTGCGCGCGACGGTCGTGAGGAAACCGCTGGCGACGTCGCCGTCGCACACGCGGTGATCGAACACGAGCGTGAGCGTCACGATCGACCGAACGACGATCTCGCCGTCGACAACCCAGGGCTTGTCGTGCATCCGCCCGATGCCGAGCATCGCCACTTCGGGGTGGTTGAGGATCGGCGCCGACCCGTCGACGCCGAAGCCGCCGTAGTTGTTGAGCGTGAAGGTTCCGCCGCGAAGCCGCTCGGGCGGGAACACCCCGTCGGCGTGATTCACCGCGATGTCGTCGATCGCGTCGCGCAGGCCCCGCAGCGACAGCGCCGACGCGTCGTGCACGACCGGCACGACGAGCCCCCGCTCGGTCTGGGCGGCGATGCCGAGGTGCACGGCGTCGTGCCGTGCGATCTCGCGGCCGTCTGCCGAGATCCTCGCGTTGAGGATCGGGTACGCGCGCAGCGCGGCGACCGCGAAGCGCCCGATGATCGACGCCATCGTGAACCGCCCTCCCGTGGCCTCTCGCAGCTGCTGACGCAGGGCGACCGTGTTGGTCGCGTCGACCTCGAGCCAGATCGTCGCCTCCGGGACCTCTCGCCGCGAACGCGACAGGTGCTCCGACACCGCCGCGCGCATTCCCGTGATCGGGATCCGCGTGACCCCAGACTCGGCCGCCCGGGCGGCAATGGTGCCGGATGCCGGGGTCGCCACTGGCGCGCCCGTCGCGTCACCGGGCGCCGAGGTCGCGCTGCTTGGCGGGCCTGGCTCCTCGCGGTGCGAGCCCGTTGCGGATCCGACCTCCGACGCGGACCGGCCGGCCGCCGCTGGCTCGTCGGGGAGCGCAGCGATCGCGGCCTCGACGTCGCCACGGCGCACGATGCCGTCTGGCGCGGTCGCCTCGAGGTGCGACGCGTCGAAGCCGGCGTCGAGGGCGAGCCGTCGCACGAGGGGCGAGACGACGCGCGAGCGTCGCGTCGGTTCGAACAGCGTCGCCGTGCTCGTGACCGGCGCGGCCGACGCGACCGCGGAGACCGCCGCGCCCCCGCGCATCCGGCCCCCG
>JBQDJW010000207.1:0-4739 GCA_052086425.1 Pseudoclavibacter sp.
CGGGGGTGGGTGCGGCGACGAAGTAGCCTGCTTCGCCGCGGGTTTCGGCGAGGACGAGGCCGTCGGCGTCGCGCGCGATCTTGGTGTTGCGGGGCATGGGGTTGCCGTCGTCGGCGAGCCGGTATTGCCAGTGCACGCCGCCGGACGGTGACTGCTCGACCCAGCCGGTGGTGATGCGGGTCCACACGTCGGCGAGGCCGGATGCGTTGGCGAGGTCGCCGATGAGGGCCTGTTGGTCGGCGGCGCGGCCTTCGAGCTCGAGCATTTCGAGGCGGCCAGAGATGGCGCCGGTGATGATGCCGAGTCCGTGGTGTTCGTCGCGGAACCATGCGCCGAACTCGGGGGCGTCGGCGCGGCGCGTCTGGTATTCCTTCCAGGCGACGGCGGGTGCTTTGTCGGTGCCGGGGCGGACGGGGATGATGCTGAGGCCGGCGGCCCAGGCTGTGGCGGCGGCCGTCATGATGCTCGAACCGTCGGTCATGCGGGCCTCCTTTCTCGTGGCGCTGTCGTTCAGGGGTGGCCCCTGTCCCGCCGCGTTGCATGCGGGTGCCCGGCTGGGTCCGGTCAGGGGGTGTTGGTGGCTACGGGGTGCCGATGAAGACCGGAGTTCCGCCGGCCTGGGCGCGGAGGTCATCGACGATCTGCTGCCAGAGCTCGTCGATGACGCGGTCGAGGCCGATGAGCTTGACGCCGAGCTTGAGGTGGCCTTCGCGGAGCCGGTACCGGAACCGGGCGGTGACGGCGGCGCGCACTCGCTTGCCGTGGAGCTCGTCGACGCCTTCGAAGGGCTGCAGCGCGAGGGTGAGTTCGCGGGGGATGACGAGTTCGCCGCGCGCGCCGGCCTTCGCCTTGACGGTTTCGGCGTATCCGATGCGTGTCTCGCCGGAGTCGAGGCGCTGTGACGACGAGAACTCGACGTCGGTGGTCGCCTGGATGGACTGCACGATCTCGAGGACTTCCGAGCTCGTTGGGGTGACGATGTCGTCGGCGCGGTCCTCGATGAACTCGGCGAACTCGGTCTGGTCGTACAGGTTGCCGCTGGCGCGGGTCCAGGCGTTCCACGAGTCGGTGGCCTGTAGGTCGAGGACGCCGCGGTGCGCGTGCCGTCCAAACCGATAGTCGGGGTCGGCGCCGCTGTTGCTCGCGCCGTCGATGATGACCTCGATGCGCGTGTTCTTGCGGGACGCGTACACCTCGGTGCCGTCGTCGCCGTGGCGCTGCAGGAACCCGACGAGCGATTCGAGGGACTCGAGCTTGCGCATCGCCTGGAACCGGTCCGTGCGGAGTGGCGAGGGTGGGGTCTGCTCGATGCGCACGTTGCCGTCGGCATCCGAGATCGCGTAGTCGGTGTCCTCGGCGAGGACGCGCGGTCCGGCGGCGACGCGGGCGAGCTCGGCGATGACGGTGGCCGTGTCGGTGACCCCGTCGATGTCGAGGAGTTCGGGGATGGTGGAGTCGGTCATGGTCAGCGGGTCTCCTTGTCGAGGCCGATGAGTTCGAACTCGGGCTGGTTGGGGTCGGACCGTCGAAGGTCACCGTCCGGGGTGGGGTAGAGGATCGATGGCTTTTGTTCGACCTCGGGGCGCTTCACTGTGAGGCGGTCGGAGACGACGAGGGTGTCGGTGGAGCCTTCGAAGGGGGCGACGTTGAGGGCGAGCGTGATGGTGCCCTTCTTGCCGGTCTCGACGACGGCCGCGACGAGGTCGGCGAGCTTGTCTTCGAGCTTCTGATGCAGGGTGGGTCGGGAGGCGAGCAGCGTCGTGAACGGCGTGCCCTTCCCGGTTTCCTGGCTGGTGGTCATGGTGTTCCTCCGGTGGTGGTGTTGGTGGGTCAGAAGGGGATGTCTTCGACTTGGGCGAGGGTTGCGCCGAGGGCTGCGGCGACCTGGTCGTCGGAGATGCCTGCGCCGCGGAGCCGCGCGACCTGGTCGGCGAACTGCGGGTCGGGGCCGGCCGCCGGCTGCGGCTGGGCTGGCGCGGGTGCGGCGACGGGTGCGGCGACGGGTGCGGCGTTCGGTGGCGGGGTTGGGTTCCACGGGTCCGTGTGCACCGGCTGCTGGGCCGGCGCCGCCTGCTGCACCGGCGCCGCCTGCTGGACTGGCGCGGGCGCGGGAGCAGCCGGAGCGGCAGGCGGCATGACGGCCTGAACCGGGGGCGCTGCAGGTGCGGCGGGCGCGGTGGTGGGCTGCGCGAGCGGCGAGGCAGGCTTCACGTACGTGGCCGAGTAGAGCTTCGCGGGGTTCTGAGGGTTCTTCGACTGCGGGTCGTTGCCCGTGTACGTGATCGTGAGGGTGCCGCCGACCTCGATGTCCTGCGCGCCGGCCTCGGTGATGGCTTGGCCGATGGCGCGCTTCATCTTGGACGAGGACACGTAGAGGGTGCGGGCGCCGTCGTCGCTCGAGTCCGTCGGGTCATGCTCGGGCGTGTCGAGGTCGACGACGATCTGCATCTTCGGGTCGCCGTTGGGCCAGAAGTCAGGCTCCTGCGACTGGAACTTCGTCTGCTGCTGCTCGCGCGGTGGACGGGTGATGGTTCCGGTGATGCTCGTGCCGGGGGCGGGGAACTTGACGGCATTGCTGCCGGTCATGAAGAGGGACATGTGCGTTTCCTTTCGTGTGGTGTGTGCTCGGATGTCCGGGCGGGGTTATTGCAGGAACAGGGAGACGTCGCCGCGGGCTTGGCCGGCGAGGTCGCGGCAGGTGGGGCACCAGCGGTCCTCGCAGAGCGCGTACCGGGCTTGTGCCTGCTCGAGTCCCTGTTCGGTGAGCTCGGTGTGGAGGCGGTTGGCGCGGGAGAGCGCTTCGACGGCGAGGGCGGGGTTCCACGGTTCGGACCACCAGTACCGTTTCGACCATTCGGCCTCGCGGGGGAGGAACGAGATCGCGACGCGGTGTGGCGTGCCCCAGCCGCCGTGCCTGAGAAACCCGAGCCCGTACAGATGCGCCTGGTAGCGGTACTGCTCGCTCGGCCCATGGGTGCGGTATTTCGAGAGCATCGATGTGCCGACGAGCTTGTGGTCGATGACGGTGCCGGTGGGGACGTGGAACAGGTCGGACGAGCCGGTGATGTCGACTCCGTCCACGGCGCCCACGCTGAGCCGCTCTTCGGTCACCCAGGTCGACGAGACGCTGCCTTGATTGGCGGCATCGAACGCGTCCTCGAGCCACGCGTGCATTGCGGTACCGATGGTGGGCTTCCAGGCGATCCCGCGATCCGGTTCGCGTTCGCCGGCGAGCCGCACGAGGAGCCTGCGTTCACACGGCAGGCCGAGCTCGGACGGGCCGATCCTGGTCTGCAGCGTGCGCGGGTGGTTGACGATCGCGTCGACCACGACGTGCTCGTAGGCGCGCTCGGCGAGCGCGTCGGCAGGGTCGCGGTCGTCCGGTGCCGGTGCGGCGACCGGGGTGGGCACGCTGCCGTCGCCGGGCATCGCGGGGACCGGGGGCGCGTCGAGGAACAGGCTCACGACGTCCTCCCGCGGCGTGTGCAGCCTGCCGCGTGTCCGGCCTTCGCGGCGGTGTGGCATTCGCGGCACCGTCCGGGCAGGCCGCACACGCCGAGCAGCCACGACGCGGCGAGGAGCACGACGGCCCAGAAGCCGAGCCACAGGGCTCCTGCGAGGGTCGCGACCATCAGGCTGCGGCGACGCTGATGGACGGCGTCCCCTGCGTCTCGAACGCCGACAACGCGTTGGGTGCGATTGCGGCGCGCACGGCCTTCGTGTCGAGCTTGAGGGCGTACAGGCCGGGGTGCGCCTGCGCGGGGTAGGTCGACTCGAGTCGCTTCGTGTCGAGCCGCTTCTGGCCGGCGCGCACAGTGACGACGGTGCCGGTGAGCGGGTTCTTGCCGGGCTTGATGATTCCGGCCTCGTGGGCCTGCTCGAGGATGGCGAGGTGGGCGGCGCGCTGTTCGCCGAGCTCGGCGACGAGCTGGTCGATGCGGGCGACGTCGGCGGCGACCTCGGTGATGTAGTCGACGTCGATGGCGGGCTGGGAGGTGGTGGTCATGATGGTGGGTTCCGTTCAGTAGCGGGTGATGGGGGAGAGGGTGATGAGCGCGCCGGGCCGGTCGGCCGTGATGTCGGCTGCCGTGCGCAGGGGGATCGGGTGCACGTACCGTTTCCGGGCGATGAGGTCGACGATGCGGGCGTCGTCGGCGATGACGCCCGACGAGGTCAGGGCGTCGAGCGTGGAGCGCACGAGCTTGTCGATGTCGGGCTTCCGCATGGGCGCGGTGCGTGTCCGCTTCGGGTGCGAGGCGGGCCGGCGCAGCCAGAACTCGAGTTCGCAGGCGAGCGGCTGGTCGCCGTCCTCCGCGTTCCAGCCGCCGACGGTCGCGGCGTGCTCGGCGGCGTTCCGCACGTCCTCGCGCCACGGCTTCACCGCGGGTGAGGACTCGACGAGCACGCCGTTCCCGACGTGTCGTTTCGACCCCTGCGGGGCAGGCGTGCCGGCGACGAAGAAACGCAGCAGGGCGTTCATGCGGCGCACGCTTCCCGCCTGAGCCGGTAGCCGGGCGTGACGACTTCGACTTCGGGCAGCCAGGACCATTCGATGCGGCCGTCGACGAGGAGGCGCGTGGCCGTGAGTGCCGTGAGGAAGCTGACGAAGGGGGCGCGAAGCTCGACGCCGTACGCGTGGCGCGCGTACACGTACCACTGGTGGCCGTCGCGGCGGATGGCGAGTCGCCAGGCGGCGCTCATGCCGCGACCGCCTGCACCTCGGCGACGTCGAACGTGGC
>JBQDJW010000207.1:4749-5565 GCA_052086425.1 Pseudoclavibacter sp.
GAACACAGCGGCCCGGGCCTCGCCGAGGTCGACGAACACGTCGGCGACGCGCGAGAAGAGGTAGGGACGGGCTTCGGCGAGGATGTGTCGTTCGAGCTCGCGCTCGATGGACGCGTCGTCGGTCTCGGCGATCGCGAACTCGAACCGGAACGGCTTGTGGGTGCGGCCGATGGCGGTCGTCGTGGCGACGAACCTGCGCGTAGGGGTGGGGGTATTCATTGGGTGACCTCGATGGTTTCGGTGCGGCCGGCGGCCGGCGTGCGAGTCTCCTTCGTGATCGCGTCGCCGTACACCTCGAACGGGTCGCCCGTGAGGTCGTGGAGGAGGGAGATGGAGGCGACGTCGGCGCGGACGTCCACGTCGGGGCCGATCAGGCCTGGAGCGAGCGCGGTCATGCGGCGGCCTGCGTCCGGTCGGCCCAGCGGACGAGGCCGAGGGCCTTGTCGATGCCGAGTGCGTCGATGCGGCGTTGCAGCTGCTCGGGGTGTGTCTCGGGCCGCGACCAGTCGGTGCGTGGTGTGGCGGGGATAGGGTTGTTCATGGTGACCTCCTTGGGGTCGTCCATGCCCTCGGCGAGTACCAGTCGCGCGGGGGCTTCTTCGTCAGGAGATTTCGCCGAACCGGTCGGTCCGGGTGGTGCGGTTGGCTTTCATCCACGCGACGACGTCGGCCCAGTCGTAGATGCGCTGCCGGCCGACCGGGGTGAACTCGGGTCCGGTGCCGAGGTGCGCGTGCTTCTTGAGCTGCTGGGTGGTGAGCGTCGGCACGCGGTTCGCAACCTCGGCGTCGGTCAGGTACTCGGGTGCTGTCGTCTCG
>JBQDJW010000208.1:0-5543 GCA_052086425.1 Pseudoclavibacter sp.
GAACCCGCCGCGGCCGTGCTCGCAGACGCCGACGTCGTGATCGGCCAGCTCGAGGTGCCGCACACGACGGCGACCAGGTCGGTGTCGCTCGACGTGCCGGCCCTCCCGGGGCCGCCGAGCGCGCTCGACGGCGTGGCGGATGCCGGCTTCACCGTGCTGACGCTCGCGGGCAACCACGTCTACGACTTCGGCGGCGACGGCATCGCCGACACGCGCCGACACGTCGAGGAGCGCGGCATGCTCGCGACGGGTGTAGGCTCGAACCTCGCCGAGGCCTGGCGCCCTGCCGTCGTCGAGGTGCCGGTTGGGCGGTCGATCGGCGAGCACTCGGGCGACCGACGCGACGCCGGGCCCGCGATCGCCGTGCTCAGCGTCAACTGCGTCGGGCCCCGCGAGTCGTGGGCGGGGTCTGAGAAGCCCGGATGCGCGGCCGTCGAGGTCGTGACCCACTACGAACCGCGCGGCGCGAATCCCGGAGGGCCCCCGCGCATCCACACATTCGCCGAGCCGCGGGGCCTCGCGCGCTTCTCAGCCTCGGTCGAACGCACCGCCGCGACGGGCGCGCACGTCATCGTCGCGCTGCACAAGGGCCTCGTGCACCAGCCGGTTGACATCGCCGCCTACGAGCGCGAGGTCTCGCACGTCGCCATCGACGCGGGCGCGATCGCCGTCATCGGCCACCACGCCCACATCGGCAAGGGCGTCGAGGCCTACCGGGGCAGACCGATCTTCCACGGGCTCGGCAATTTCGCCACCGTGACGACCTCGCTGGAGGGCGGCGACGACGACCTGCCGGAGCGGCGTGCCTGGGCTCGCGAGCGCCGGCGGCTGTTCGGGTTCGACCCAGACCCCGCCATGCCCGACTACCCATTCCACCCCGAGAGCCGCAACACGGCGATCGCCCGCATCGAGCTCGACGAGGGCTCGCAGGGCGCGGTGGGCGCGCCCGCAGTCGCCGCATCCCTCATCCCGTGCTGGATCGACGACCGCCTGCGGCCGACGCCGCTTCGCCGCGGCGACGGCGGGGAGCGCGTGGCGGATTACTTCCGCCGCATCACGCACGAGGCGGGCCTCGACACCCGATTCGCCTGGGACGGCGACCGCCTCACGATCGACCTACAGGAGAACGCTGCATGAATTCCGCACCACTTGCCGGCAAGACGGTCATCGACCTCACGACGGCCCTCGCGGGCCCGTTCGCGACGCTGCTGCTCGCGGGGCTCGGCGCGCGCGTCATCAAGGTCGAGAATCCGACTCGAGGGGGCGACACCTCTCGGAACAACTCGCCGTACGTCACGGCTGATGGCCTCAGCCTGCAGCGCACCTCGCCGGACGACATGTCGGTGTCGATGATGCTCCGCGGCCGCGGCAAGGAGTCGATCACGCTCAATCTCAAGCATCCGCAGAGCCGTGAGGTGCTGTTCGATCTCATCCGCGACGCCGACATCGTCGTCGAGAACTACAGCGCCGGGGTCACCAAGCGCCTCGGCATCGACTACGCGTCCGTGAAGGGGCTCAACGAGAAGCTCGTTTACACGTCGATCAGCGGCTTCGGCGCGACCGACACGCACGGCGACCGCAAGGCGATGGACACGATCATCCAGGCCTTGAGCGGCGTCATGACGACGGCGGGGGAGCCGGGCGATGCGCCTGTGCGCTTCGGCCTGCCGATCGGCGATCTCGTCGCACCGCTCTTCTCGGTCATCGGAACGCTCGCAGCGGTCCTGCACGCCGACCGCACCGGCGAGGGCCAGCACGTCGACGTCTCGATGCTCGGCGCCCTCACGTCGCTCGTCGCGTGCGAACCGTTCGACGCGCTCGAGTCGGTCGGGTTCCCGCTCCGCACCGGCGCGTACGTGCCGCGCCTGGCCCCGTTCGGCACGTTCCGCGCGGCAGACGGGTGGTTCGCGATCTGCGCGCCCACCGACCAGTTCGCGTCCGGCGTGCTGCGCGCGATCGAGCGCGACGACCTGCTCGACTCGCCCGATTTCGCGACCAGGGATGCGAGGGTCACCAACGCCGACCGGCTGCACGGGCTCATCGCGGGCTGGGCCGCCGAGCGCTCGCTCGAACGCATCCTGCACGCCCTCGAGTCGAACGGCGCGCCGGCCGCCCCCGTGCGGTCGACGGCCGAGGCCGTTCGCGACCCGCAGGTCACGAGTCGCGGCGAGGTCGTGCCGCTCGTGCACCCCAAGTTCGGGCACTTCGAGGGACTGTACGGCGCCGGTGTTCCGATGGTGTTCTCGCGCAGCGAGGTCGGCCTCGACATGTCGGCGCCTGGGCTCGGCGAGAACACCGACGAGGTGCTGCGCCAGGCCGGGTACGACGACGAGGCGATCGCGAGGCTGCGCGCGGACGGCGTGCTGTGACGGCCGGCGGTGCGTCGAGACACATCAAGGTGCCTGGCGGCCCGGCGCGCATCGGCGTCATCGGCGCGGACGTTCCGAGGCAGCTCGTGCTGGCGTCCGGGGCCGTTCCCGTGCGAATCTTCGGCGCCTGGTCTGGACCCGTCTCCGATGAGGCAGCGCGGCTGCCCGGCGCCGTCGACGCCGCAGCGTCCCGCATCCTCGACTCGGTGCTCGCGGGCGAGCACGACCAGCTCGCGGGCCTGATCGTCTGCAACGACGCGATCGCGCACCTCCGGATCTTCTACGTGCTGCGCATCCTCGCCGACCGCGGCCGAATCCCGTTCCCCGTTCACCTCCTCGACGCGCCGCGCGGGGGAGGAACCCCGAGGGACCGCTTCGTCGCCTGGCAGTTCACCCGGATGCTCGACTTCTGCCGGTCGGTGACGGGCGCGCGAGCAGACCCTGATTCGCTCGCGAGCGCGGCGGCGCGCGAGGCCGACCTCGGTCGGGCGGTTCGCCGGATGCGCGAGGCGAGACTGCGGGGAGCCATCGGCGGGGTGCGTGCTCTCGACGCGTACCGCGCGGCGGCGACGCTCGACCCTGCGGACGCGGTGCGCGCGGTCGAGGCCGCGATGCGCTCGGCGGGCGCGGTGTCCGGTGGCGCGTCATCCGACGGCGCGGCACTCGACGGCGCCGTGCAAGGCGGTGACCCCGTCGGCAGGGCCGCGCGCGGTGACGGCACGCCGGCCGCCCCGACGCGCCCGACCGTGTTCGTGACCGGCAGCGGCCATCCCGACTCGTCGGTCTACGCGGCGATGGAAGAGGCCGGCATCACCGTGATCGGCGAGGATCACGACGCGGGCGACGCCGCATGGTTCGGCGACGCTGCGCTGACCGGCGACACCACGCCGTTCGGTGACTCGCTCGCTCGCGACATCGCCGCATCCGGATCACCCGAGACAGCGGCCGCGCTCGAAGCCGCACACGCGGCATCCGGCGCCGTCGAGGCGACGATCGCCGCCCTGACGGTGCGTTTCGCGGCGCGCCCGCCGGTCGCGGCCAGGTCGCGCACGTCGGAGCGCGTGCGCGAGCTCGGGCGGCGGCTCGACGAGTCGCGGCCGACTGGGATCATCGCTCTCGTTCGCGACCTGGACGACGCGTCCGCGTGGGATCTCGCGGCCGGGCGGGCGCTCGCGACCGAGCGGGGCATCCCGTTCGTCGCCCGAACCCGCATCGCGGGCGACCCGCCCGATGCCGGCGTCGCGGCCGGCGCGGCGGCGGCGCGCGAGATCGCCGAGCGGATCGCGACGACGACGGGCGACAGCACGGCGACGGCGGACAGCACCACAACGACAGACAGCAGCACGATCGGAGGCGCCGCATGACCGACGAGCGCATGCGGGCAGCCGTCGCGGCCACGCGCTATCAGAAGTCCTGGTTCGCCGGCGTCGCCGAGCGGGCGAGGGCGGGCGAGCCGATCGCGATCGCGAACGCGGATGCGCCCCTCGAGATCCTGCGCGCCATGGACGTTCCGTACGTCGTAACGCAGTGGTGGTCGTCGATCATCGCGGCGAAGCGGATCGGCCCGGCTGCCATGGCGAAGGTCGCCGAGCGCGGACTGCCGGACTTCAGCCTGCAGTACGACGCCATGCCGCTCGGCGAGCAGGACCTGCCGGACGCCGATCGGCCGTGGGGCGGCCTGCCCGCGCCGGCGTTCGCGATCGCCGAGCGCAGCGGCGATGTCACGCAGAAGATCTTCGAGCAGTGGGGCGAGCGGCCGGGCACCGAGACGTTCCTGCTTTCGCGAACAGCCGCCGACCCGGTTCCGTCGCGCTGGTGGGAGCTCGTGCCGCACGAGTGGGAGCTGGCATTCGGCACCGAACGGCTCGACCTGCTGCAGGCCGAGATCGAAGAGCTCATCCGTTGGCTCGAGCACCGCACGGGGCGGCGGTTCGACCTCGAACGACTGGCCGAGATCATGCGTCTCGGCAACGAACAGGCCGAGTGGAACGGCAGGACGCGCGATCTCATCGCGAGCGCGCCGAGGGTTCCCGTGCTCGTGATCGACACGATGCCGGCCGTCATGGTGCCGCAGTGGCACCGCGGCACGCAGTGGGGCGTCGACGCGGCGCGGGCGCTCTCCGAAGAGGTCGCCGAGCGGGTCGACGCGGGCGTGGCAGTGTGCCGCGACGAGCGGCGCCGCCTCATGTGGATCGGGCGCGGCCTGTGGTCCGACCTCGACATGTACCGCCGGTTTCAGGACGAGTTCGGTGCCGTGTTCGTGTGGTCGATGTACCTCGCGATCGCCGCCGACGGCTACCCCAGGTACGGCGACGACCCGGTGCGGGCCCTCGCGGCGCGCTTCGTCGGGTTCACCGACCAGCTGTACGTGCCGCCGTGGTCGAGCGAGTGGTACCTCAAGGAGGCGCGCTCGCACGACATCGACGGGGTCGTGCACCTCGTCGCCGATGACACGCCAGGCGGCGAGTTCATCACGGAGGAGCTCGAGGCGAACGGCTTCCCCGTGCTCGAGATCCGGGCGAACAACGCCGACGCGCGATCGACGGCTGCAGCGCGCATCCCGGAGCGCATCGCCGAGTTTCTGCGCGCGCGTGTGCCCGAGCGCGGCTGACCGCGCCCGCGACCCATGGGTGCGCTCGAGCCGCTGCGCGAGCGGAACTTCACGCTCTATTTCGTCGGGCAGGTCACGTCGAACACGGGCACGTGGTTCCAGAACCTCGCGCTGCAGCTCGTCGTGCTCTCGGCGACCGGCAGCGCGCAGGCGCTGAGCGGGGTCACGATCGCGCAGTTCCTGCCGATCCTGTTGCTCGGCGTGCTGGCGGGGCGACTCGCCGACCGGGTGAGTCCGCGAACGATCCTGCTCGTGACGTCGTCGCTCGCGGCCGTCGTCGCGGGGTCGCTCGCGTTCGTCGTCTCCGGGCCGCCGAACCTCGCGGCGATCTTCGCGCTGATCTTCGCGCTCGGATGCGTCCAGGCCTTCGAGCGGATCGCGGCGCAGGCCATCATCATCGAGCTCGTCGGGGCGGCGAAGCTCACGAGCGCCGTGTCGCTGAGCACGATCGCGCTGGCCGCGGCCAGGTCGATCGGCCCTGGCATCGCCGGGTTCGCGTTCCAGCAGTTCGGCGCGCCGACATGCATGCTGCTCAACGGCGCATCCTTCGCGCTCGTGGGGCT
>JBQDJW010000209.1:0-5538 GCA_052086425.1 Pseudoclavibacter sp.
TCGTCGGGGATGAGGATTCTCACGACTGCTCCCGCGATTCGGAGGTCCGCGGACGTCGCGGCGCCAGATAGCCGTCACAACGGGATGCGAGGCTGGCCGTCCACGCGGTGCGCGATCGTCTGCGCGCGGGTGGGAAGACGTGCAGCATGAGACGACCCGCCGACATTCGCGGTGCCGCAGGTACTACTGCGTCGAGAGAGCGCCTGCCCGCGCGCAGGTAGTCGCGGTCATGTGCGAGAGCTGCGCCCGCCTAGCGCGCGGGCCCGAAATCGGGGCCCGGAAAGACGAGCTCTTCGTGACCGTCGTCGAAGTTGATGAGGTACGGCGGAGCTCCATCGCTGCCGTGCACTTCGAGGACGGTTCCGGGCCGGTCGCCCTGACCGACCTGGGCCCCGCGAATCACGATCCGGTCACCCACGTTGATGTTCATGCCAGTCACCTCTCACAACCTCGTCGCGAAGTACGGTGACCCGATTGTGCGGCGCCGACCTGGGCATCGCCGCAATCGCTCGGAACGATGACACCCGCCTACGGCCAGAGCCATCCGAATGCGAGCGACAGGTTGAGCAGCACAAGGGCCGCGAGCACGATGTAGCCGGCGATCGGGTGCGAGGGGAGCTTCAACGGCGCGGGAGCCTTCGTGCGCTGTCCGCTGAACATGTTCGACATCGGCGAGAACACGGCGATCGACATGGCGGCGGCGGCGACCGCGATGATGGCCTCGATCGGCATCGCGGGGCTGACGACGAAATAGAGGATCGAGAGCAGGATGAACGCGACCGTCCCACTCATCCACGACCAGGTCGTGATGGCCAGCATCTCGCGCCTCGAGTGCGTGATTTCCATCATGGGCCGCGAGAACAGCCACGCGATGCCGAACATGCCGGCAGTGCCCAGCAGGAACGACGCGATGTATCCCCAGACGGGAACGTCCCAGATGCCGAAGGCGACGGCCGTGTCGCCCGCTTGGAAGACACCGGCGATCATGAAGTAGCCGATCGCCTCCATGAGGCTCGTGAACACCAGCCACAACCATGTGAGGCGCCAGAACGGCCTCGACCGGAGCGGCTTCGCCACCGAATCCACGATCACTCCGGCGATGCCGAACGCGAGACTGAAGATCGGCCCCGTGAACGCCGTGATGGCCTGATGTTCGGGCGTCGGCACCGGCGAGTAGTCGACGGCGAAGGCGAGCTGCACGGGGCCGTATCCCAGCAGCATCCCGGCCACCGAATGGCTCGTCTCGTGCAGCATGATCATCACGGTCGCGCCGATGAGCATGGCGACGGTGCCCGATCTGATGAGCGCTCCGAGGCCCGACTGCTCGGCAGCGGTGTCGTTGTCAGTTTTGGTGGTGGCCATCGTGATTCCCCCTGCAACGATTCCCATATGTCTGCGATTCGAACGCTATCGACGGGTACCGTGGCACTCCACAACCTCCCGAAACGGAAATGAACCGTGGCAGAACCGCACTCGTACCGGGTGACCAGAGCATCCTTCGATCTCATGAGCGTCTACGGATGCGCGGCCGCGACCGCGCTGCCGGGGCCCGCCATCGCCGCACTGCTCGAGCCGCGCGGCTACTCGCCGTCGAGCGTGCGGAACCGCCTGGTGCAGGCCGTCGACCGCGGCCACCTGTTGCGCGAGGTGCACGGGCGCGTGTCGGTGTATCGCCGCCACCCGCGTTCGGACACGACGTTCGAGATGCTCGCGGGCGACGCGCCGACTCCCGAGTGGACCGGCAGCTTTCCCGCCATCCTCATCACGATCCCCGAGTCGCGCCGCTCAGAGCGAGACCGGGTGTTGTACGCGGCCCGGTTCTACCTCGGGTACCGGCAACTGCGCTCTGGCGTGCTCATCGGCTTCGCCGACGCCTACGATCAGCTCGGCGCGTATCTCGCGGGCGAGGCGGGGCGGCCGGATGCTGCGGGAACGGACGGCGAAAGCGGTCCGGTCGCGACCTCCCTCGACGGCATCGAACCGTGCACCCTGACGCCGCGCGACGAGGGTCAAGCGCGCGAGTGGGTACGCCGCGCCTTCGAGGTGACGGCCTTCGAGGCGGACATGACGCGACTCGAGGCCCGCGTCGACGCGTTCGCGAACAACGACGCGGTGACCGAATCGCAGTATTTCGACGCGTTCTTCGACGTCTCGCAACTCGCGTTCCGCGTGCCGATCGTTCCCGCGGCCCTGCTGGCGCCGGGCGCGGTACCGCCGGGCGCCCGCGTCGGTCGCGCCCTCGAAGCGCTCGTCCGGTTTTGGGGCGAGCGTTTCGCCGAAGCGGCTCTCGCCCGGGTGATGTCACTGCCGAGCGCCGGGCTCATCGAGTGGGATGCGGAGCATCTGCGGCGGATCGGGAAGACCGAGGCGCCGCTCGGTTAGACGAGGCTGTCCGGCGTCGTCTCGATGTCGATGCGGGAGAGCTCGGTCGGGATCTCATTCGCCGCCGTCTCGAGCGTCTCGACACGCGGCGTTTCGCCGCGCAGGCGCGCGACCGCCGCGCGGAACTGCTCGTCGAGCGCCTGGCGCGCGCCCCACACGTCGCTCGTGCGGAGGGCGACGAGCAGGGCGCGATAGCTCGTCGACACCGTGCGCCGCACGGAGTAGCCGTCGGGCAGGCTGAAGGTGGCGATTCGGGTCTCGAGCGCGAGGGTCGCCATCAACCTGCTCAAATGCGGGCTGCCTGCCGCATCGACGAGCGTCTGGTGGAATGCCAGGTCGGCGTCGCCGATCTCGCGGGCGACGTCGTGTCCCGACGCGCTGACGAGATCTTCGAAGGCGCGCTCGATGGTGTCGATTGCGGAAGTGCGCCGGTCGCGGATAATGCGCTCGACCGCCTGCCCCTCGATCGCGAGTCGCGCCTCGTACACGTCGCCGACCTCTTCCGCCGAAATGCGCGTGACCTGCAGGCCTCGCCCGGGCGTCGACGTGAGCAGCCCCTCCTGTACGAGTCGCTGCGCGGCCTCGCGAAGCGGGCCCCGGCTCACGCCGAGCTGCGCGGCGAGCTCGACCTCACCCAGTTGCGCGCCGACGGAGAGCGCGCCCGTGAAGATCGCCTTGCGCAGCTCGACGGCGATGAGGTGGACCGTCGAGGTGCGCGTCAGCCGGAGGACCGGCGAGGGCATTCCCGATCGCGCATCACCAATCGCCATGCGTGCTCTGCCTTTCTCGTGAAGTCGCGCTGACGCCTCCGGACATACCGGCCGAACCGCCGCATCCGGTGCCTTGCGTGCCTCTGGGGTGCCGCCGGCTCGGGATCATCGCGCGTTGATCCATTCTCGCGCATCCGGCGCCGTCACCCTGTACGCGACGGCACCAGCCACGCCGCGCTCCCCGTCGCATCCTCGCCCACAGGCCGAACGCCCCGGAGGTCGCTCGGGTTTCGGTGAGGTAACGATCAGATATCGCTGTAAACAATCCGTCGGTTCAAATGTACTTGATTCGGCAGAGTCCGTAGGGTAACCACGGTCCACGCTCGAACGAGGGCGACGATCCCCACCTACGAAAGAGGACACCGATGACTTCACTTCGCTCAGCAAAGCGTGCGGGCATCGCGGCGCTCGGCGTGCTGACGCTCGCGCTCGCTGGATGCGCGGCCGACGGCGGCGAAACCGATGGCGGAGGGGCCGGCGAGGAGGGCGGCGCGGACGGCGAGCAGTCGACGCTCGCGCTCGCGCAGGAGACGGGCACGATCACGCTGGCGGTCGCATCCGAGCGACCGTACTCGTGGGTCGACGAGTCCGGCGAGCCGACCGGCGCGACGATCGCCATGCACGAGCAGATCTTCAGCGCCCTCGGCATCGACAACATCGAGGTCGAAGAGGTCGACTGGAACTCGCTCATCCCCGGCCTCAACGCGGGCCGCTGGGACGTCATCAGCGCCGGCATGTCGATCCTGCCCGATCGCTGTGAAGAAGCCGCGTTCAGCGACCCCGAGATCATGTACACGACGACGCTCGCCGTGCCGACAGGCAACCCGAACAGCCTGACCGACCTCGACTCGGTCGCCGAGGCTGGCGGCGACCTCACGCTCGCCGTGCAGTCCGGCGCCATCGAGGAAAGCTACGCCGCCGACCTCGGCATCGCGAACACGATCCAGGTCGACACGGCCCAGGCCGGCATCGAGTCGGTCCAGACCGGCCGCGCCGACGCATTCGCGCTGACCGCCGTCTCGCTCAACTACATGACGGAGGACCTCGACGACGTCGAGACGACGGAGGCCTTCACTCAGGTCATCGACGGCGTCGAGCAGATCGGTGCGGGCGCGACCGTGTTCCGCCAGAGCGACAGCGACTTGCTCGAGGCGTACAACGAGGAGCTCGCGAACATCACGGGCGACGAGGCGACCTACCTCGGCCTGGTCGAACCGTTCGGATTCACCGCGGAGAACCTGCCGCCGTCCGACCTCACGACCGAGCAACTCTGCGCCGGTGAACTCGAGTAGGACCCGAAGCACCTACTCGTGATCGAAAACTTCGAAGCGCTCGGGAGGGCGCTGCCGAGGATCCTCGAAGGTCTGCTCATGACCGTCGAGCTCACCCTCGGCGGCGCTCTCCTCGCGTTCGTCATCGCCGTAACGCTCGGGCTGCTCGCACGCGCGAAGCACTTCCTACCGCGAGGCGTCGCACGCATCATCATCGAATTCTTCCGTGGCACCTCGCTGCTCGTGCAACTGTTCTTCCTCTTCTTCGTGCTGCCCCTGCCGCCGTTCAACATCGACTTGCCGCCGGTTCTCGTCGGCATCGTCGGCCTCGGCCTCAACTACGGGGCGTACGGCGCTGAGGTCGTGCGCGGCTCGATCAACTCGGTGCCGAAGGGCCAGTGGGAGGCGACGACCGCGCTCAGCATGTCGCAGGCCGGCCGCATGGTGCGCGTCATCTTCCCGCAGGCCTGGGCGCTCATGATCCCGTCGCTCTGCAACCTGCTCATCCACTTGCTCAAGGGCACCGCCGTCGTCTACCTCATCACCATCGTCGACCTCACGGCCGAGTTGAACCGGCTGCGCATCGACACCGACGTGTTCTTCGCATACACGCTCGGCCTCCTCTTGTACTTCGGCCTCGCCTACCTGCTCACGCTCGGCATGAACGCCCTCGAGGCGCGCGCCAAGCGCAAGCTCGGCCAGGGCCGCACCTCGTTGGCCTCCGCCCCGGCCGCCGACGTCGAGGGGGTGACCCGATGAGCCTGCTCGCCGCCGCCGGAGACGACCGGTCGCTCTGGAACTGGGATCACGCCTGGGCCGCGCTGCCGGACCTGTTGGTCGGCTTCCTCACCGTCACCCTCGTCGTCACGCTGCTCGGCAGTGCGATCGCGGCAGTGCTCGGGCTCGCCATCGCCCTCGTGCGCCGCATGGCGCCGAGACCGATCGCCGGCGTCGTGACGTTCATCATGAACTTCATCCGCATGACCCCGATCGTCGTGCAACTGCTGTTCGTGTACTACGCCTTCACGAGCGTTCCGCCGCTGACCCTCGGCGTCATCATCTTCGGCATCCACTACGCGACGTACATGGCCGAGGTGTATCGCGCCGGCATCGAC
>JBQDJW010000210.1:0-3913 GCA_052086425.1 Pseudoclavibacter sp.
CAGGTCGTCACTGTCGGGGAAGGCGACGTAGCGGCCGCGCGCGGCGTCGAGGCCGAGGTTGCGGCATGCGCCGGGACCACGACGCACCGCGCTCTCAATGACGCGCACCCGCGCATCCCGTGCCGCGATATCGCGCGCAATGGCCGCCGTGCGATCTGGCGACGCGTCGACGACGACGATCACCTCGAGATCGACCTGCTGCCCAAGCACGCTGTCGAGGCAGTCGTCGAGGTACTCCTCGACGCAGTACGCCGGAATGACCGCGGTGAGCAGCGGGGAGGGCTGCTCGGTCACGACTGGCTCCTCCCGGCGGGCGTGTCGCTGAATCGGCCCGGGATTCCCGGACAACCGCCCCGTCGTCCGTCAGCGTACCGCCGCGCCACGGAGGGGCATTCTCACCACGCGAGGCGGTCCCGCGTCATTCTGAGCAACAATCTGGCACCATAGCGACCGGCTCTCCCGACGCTTGCCACGTAATCCCCCTCGGTCTCCCCAGGGCGTCGGCCGCGCCGCCATCCAATCCACCGAACCCCCGGAGACCATGCTCGTTCCCGTCTGGCTCTTCTGCACGGCCGCTGTCGCCGTGATCTTGGGCTACGCGGGCATCGCCAAACTGCGATCGCCCATGCAGGTCGACCGGGCATTCCGCGACCTCGCCGTGCATCCGCGCCTGGCGCGACCATGGATGCGTCGGATGCTCCCGTACGCCGAGATCGCGCTCGCGATCGCGCTGCTGACCGCGTGGGGCTGGGCGTCGATTCTGACGGCTGCGCTCGCCGCCGTGCTCATGGCGGCCTACCTGCTACTCATCGCCAGGGCCGTCATGCAGCCGGAGGACGTGGTCTGCAATTGCTTCGGCGGCAACGGCGACAAGCCCGTCAACGGCTGGACGCTCGTGCGCAACCTCGCGCTCGTCGTCGCCGCCGCGCTCTCGCTCGAGGCCGTCCTGATCGACGCGTCGACGCGCGAGGCGGCCTGGCCGATCATGGCGTGGAACTGGTGGGGCATTCGCTTCGGGTAGCGGCGTCGGCGGGGTCCGGCGCTGCCGCGGCGTCCGGCACCGCCCCGGCCACCGTCGCCTGCGCGCCGTCCGGCACCGCCGGCACCGCCGCATTTGCCACCGTGATCGTCGCGTTGTCGATCAGCCGCGTCGCACCGACCCGCGCCGCGATCAGCACCAGCACGTCCCCGACGTGCCCGTCGGCAGGCGGCTCGAACGTCGCAGGAACGACCGCCTCGACGTAGTCTGGCGCGACCAAGGGCTCGCCGTCGACGATCGCGCGCGCCGCCGCGAGCGCGCCCGCGACGTCCGCACCCGACCGCGCCGCCGCATCCGCCGCCCGCAGCGCCCGCGAGAGCGCGAGCGCCGCCGTGCGCTCTGGCGCCTCGAGGTAGGCGTTGCGGCTCGACCTGGCAAGGCCGTCGGGGTCGCGCGAGATCGGGGCGCCGATGATCTCGACCTTGACGTTCAGGTCGCGCACCATCTGCTCGATCACGAACAGCTGCTGCGCGTCTTTGCGCCCGAACACTGCGGCGTCGGGCTGCACGATGTTGAGCAGCTTCGACACGACGGTGAGCATGCCGTCGAAGTGGCCCGGCCGGTGGGCCCCGTCGAGCACCGACGCGGCGGGTCCAGCGGTGACGCGCGTGGCCGAAGCACCGCCCGGATACATGTCGTCGACCGACGGTGCGACGACGAACTCGACCCCGGCGCCCGCGAGCGCCGCCACATCGTCGTCGAAGGTGCGCGGGTAGCGTTCGAAGTCCTCGTTCGGGCCGAACTGCAGCGGGTTCACGAAGATCGACACGACGACCGCGTCGGCGCGCCGCTTCGCGAGCTCGACGAGGCTCAGGTGACCATCGTGCAGCGCACCCATGGTCGGCACGAGGGCGATGCGAGCATCCGGATGCGCCTTCCGCCAGTCGGCGAGCGCGGCGCGGGCGTCGGCGATGGTGCGGAGGATGGTGGGCATCTGGCTCCCGTCACGGATTTGGCGAACGGCGCAAGCGTAGTATTTTCGGCGATCGGGCCTCGCATTCGGCGACGCGAGCGCGCGAGAACGACGTCGAGTCGAGTCGCCCTGGCCCGGCCGCACCGAGCACTGCGAGAACCTGCATGACCGATCACGACCCCGCTTCGACTCCGCGCGGTTCGGCGCCGCCGTCCGCGCCGCGCTCGGCGCCCCCGAAGATCATGACAGTCTATGGCACGCGGCCAGAGGCAATCAAGGTCGCCCCCGTCATCACGGCGCTGCAGGCGGATACTCGATTCGCCTCGATCGCCGTCGTCACCGGCCAGCACCGCGAGATGCTCGACCAGGTCAACGCGCGCTTCGGCATCGCACCCGCGCACGACCTCGACATCATGCGGCCCGGGCAGTCGCTCAACGGCATCGTGTCGCGCGCGATCGCGGGCCTCGACGAGGTCTACGAGCGCGAGCGACCGGATGCGGTGGTCGCCCAGGGCGATACGTCGACGGCGATGGCGGCTGCGATCGCGGCGTTCAACCGGCAGATCCCGGTCGTGCACCTCGAAGCCGGGCTGCGCACGGGCGACCTCGACTCGCCGTTCCCGGAGGAGGCGAATCGGCGGCTGATCGGGCAGATCGCGACGCTGCACCTGGCGCCGACCGAGGCAGCGCGGCGCAACCTGCTGCGTGAGAACGCGGCGGCGGGCGACGTGGTCGTGACGGGCAACACCGTGATCGACGCGCTGCTCGAGGCGTCGTCGTGGGACACGTCGTTCGACACCGAGGCGCTCAGGGGTCTCGAGCAGTGCGCCGGGGCGGTCGTGCTGGTAACGACGCACCGACGCGAGAACCTGCACGCGATGCGGCGCATCGGCCGAGCCATGCGGCGCATGGCCGAGCGGTACCCCGCGCTCACGTTCGTGTTGCCTGCCCACCTGAACCCGCAGGTGCGGGCGGCGGTGCTGCCCGAGATCGAGGATGCGCCGAACGTCGTCGTGACCGATCCGCTCGGCTACGCCGAGTTCACCAAGCTGCAGTCGCTCGCGAAGCTCGTGCTGACCGACTCCGGCGGCGTGCAAGAGGAGGCTCCGAGCCTCGGAACGCCTGTGCTCGTGATGCGCGAGAACACCGAGCGGCCAGAGGCGATCGACGCCGGGACCGTCAAGCTCGTCGGCACCGACGAGGAGACGATCGTCGCCGAGACGTCGCGGCTGCTCGACGACGAGGCCGCCTACGAGGCGATGGCGACCGCCGTCAATCCGTACGGCGACGGGCGGGCCGCGGCGCGGGCGGTCGCGGCGATCGCCGCGCTGATGGGCGTCGGCGAGCACCTCCCCGACTTCGCACCGGAGGGGTCCGAGCGGACGTAGGTCCGCAGGGGGGCGCAGGGGCGCGCCGAGGTACTGCCGAACGCACTGGCACCTCCGGGACACGAAGCCCGCCGAGCCCCTGCAATTTGAATCGACTCAGCGACACCCCTAGGCCGCTATATCGCGTGGGGTGTCGCTGAGTCGATTCAAATGGAAGACGCGCGGGCCGATTCGGCACCCGCGTGGGCCGATTCCACACCCGCGTGGGCCGATTCGGCACCCACGCGGTCGATTCTGGGCCAGGAGCCCAACACCCCGAGCCCGAGCCCGGCCCTCCCTGCCCCGCCCTCAGCACTCCCAGATCGTCATCGCCTTCGCCCAGGCGCCGGTCTCATAGGCGTACTGGCGGATCCAGCGCCACCACTCGATCGGCCGCTCGCTCTCGACGAAGTGCAGGGCGAGCCCCTGGTTGCACCTAGCGATGTAGTGGTTCGCGCGGCTGATGTGCGGGGTCATGGTGATGACGATCGCCGACACCCACTCGCGCTGCAGCGACAGGTTCGCGAGGTCGCGCGCCTCGCCCTGCGTCGTGTAGGGGTCTGGCCGTAGGCACAGCACCTCGTACGACTCCCC
>JBQDJW010000210.1:3923-5516 GCA_052086425.1 Pseudoclavibacter sp.
GCGGCCCCTCCTCGCCGACCGAGATCACGAGGGTCGACGCGTACCCCGCCTCGACGAGTCGGACGCCCGTCGCGACGCGCTCGGGCCAGGCGGGACCGAGCACGAACACCACATCGACCGCCGCCGGCTCATCGACCGGAGGAAACGACACGAGACTCACGAGCAGTGCGCACCAGGCGGCGAACGCGGCGAGGGCGACCGAGAGGTATCGCCGGATGCGCGGATCGCCTCGGCGGCGCGCGGCGGCGGTCGTCGCGTCGGTGCGCCCGTGCATCGGGCTCGTCATGGCGGCTCCGTGTTGAGAGAGAAGAACGCTGCTCGGGCGTCGCCCCGGCAACCGCCGACAGCGTAGTCGGTCAGTGCGCCGCGGCCCCGGGCGCGGCACTGTGCGACCGCGACCGCCGGATCGGGCGCGACCATACGTTCTCGAGCGCGCCACCCGACGCGACCCCGGGCGCAGCCGACCCGGCCCCGTCGCGCGGCCGGTTATCGTTGCCTGGTGTCCGCTCCGACCCGCCGCCGGCTGGCGAACGCCGTCCTCGCCGTCCGCACGTCGCTGCGGCACCTGCGCGACGACCCCGTGACCTTCGCGCTGCAGCTCGGCCAGCGCTTTCCCGGCCAGGTCGCCAGGCCGGCGTCGCACGCGCTCGACCTCGTCCCCTCGCCGACGGCACGGGCATGGGCGGCATGGATGCGCGGAGATCGCGCCGAAGCCGCCGCGCGTCTCGAGGCGGCCGGCACCGCCGCCCCGGGCCGCGGGCGCTTCGCCGCGGGCCGCGCCCACACCCCCCCCCCGGCCCCCCAACGCGACCACGCCGGGGCCCCCCCCCACGGCCTGGCAGCGCGGTGACCTCACCGCGGCGATCGACGGACTCGCCGGGGCCCGCGGCGGCGCCCTCTCCTACCGCCGCGTGCTCGAGGGCGAGCGGCAGCTTCTGCAGCCTGGTTACGACCTGCCGGGACCGGTCGCGTCAACGGCGCCCATCCCGACCAGCGCGACCACCCTTCGCGTCCTCCACCTCCTCACGAACTCGCTCCCCCACGCGCAGTCGGGCTCCACGCTCCGCTCGCACGCGATCCTGCGCGCCCAGCGCGATGCGGGCGTCGAGGTGCTCGCGGTCACTCGCATCGGCTACCCCGTGACGGTCGGCAGGGTCGGTGCCGACGACGCCGACGTCGTCGACGGCGTCGAGTACCGCCGCGTGCTCGCGAGCCGCCTCGGCAGGACCCCGCCTGCCCGCCTCCGCCAGCAGTTGCGGCTCCTCCTCCCGATCGCGCGCGAGTTCCGCCCCGACGTGATCCACACGACGACCCACGCGCCGAACGCGATCGTCGCGCGTGCGCTCGCCCGCGCACTCGGCGTGCCCTGGACGTACGAGGTGCGGGGCATGCTCGAGAAGACCTGGGTCGCATCGCGCGCGACCCCCGAGGCACGCACCGCCGCCGAGCGCAGCGAGCGGTTCGCTCTATCGCACGCGCGCGAGGCCGAGCTCGCGGCCGCCGCCGACCACGTGTTCACGCTCTCGACGGTCATGCGCGACGAGCTGGCCGACCGCGGCGTTCCCCGCGAACGCATCACGCTCATCCCGAACT